>CAZUEC010000243.1:0-4029 GCA_964618865.1 uncultured Roseibacillus sp.
CCTTTTGCGCCACCTGCCCACACGCCACATTCTGATTCACTCGCAAACTAGACACCAACCCCAAATCCTGTGGCACCCAAGCAATGCCAGCACGAAGATCACGCAACGGCTTTCCTAACAAACCAGCTAAAGCTTGCTCTCCAACAACCACTCGCCCTTTCGTTGCCGAAATACGCCCATTGAGTAACCCCAACAGACTAGACTTTCCCGCCCCACTCGGACCAATGAGACAAACCTGCTCGCCCGCACCAATTTTTAAATCGAGATCAGATAAAGCAACAGTATTGCCATAATGAAGACCAACTGACTCGAGCTCGAACATAATTACCGCATCAGGCCAAGCTTCTTAGCAACCTCTTCAATACCGACAAAATCTTCATTAGAAGCAGGAATCAAATCCTCTCGATTAAAGGCCGCTAGAACTTCCTTATCCTCACAAGCAACCAACACCTCTTGCAGCTTTTTGATAAACCCCTCACCAAACATCTCCTCCAACGCTGGGTGCACCGTCAGGTTATAATCCGCATAATCCGGAGTCACCCAAATGATCCGCGCCTTTTGCGGATCGAGCTCACCCGCCTTCACCATAGAATCATAAGTCTTATAATTAATGGCTCCCACTTGCACCGAACCACTCTCCACCGCCTTGGCAGTCGCATCATGAGCTCCCGAAAACTGAACCGGTTTCGTGAAAAAATCACCTGGCGTTTTTCCCGTATTCTCAATGAAAAAATACGCAGGCATGAGACGCCCAGAAGTGGAACTTTTACTCCCAAAAGTAAAAGTCATCTCTTTAATTTTCTCTCCAGGAAAATCCTCTGAACGAACCAACCCCGTACTCGCATTCGCAATAAAGTAAGACTTATACTGCGGATCCACATCACCCTGTGCAATCGCCTTCGCCCCCGGCACCGCTCGACGAGCTTGCACTCCAGTCAAACCACCATACCAAACAAGATGCACTTCTCCGTTTTTAAAACGAGTCACTGAATCTTCATAACTATTCGAGAGCTTAAACTCAGTCGTAACCCCAAGCTCTTCAGAAAGAAAATTCTGCAAAGCCAAAAAACGAATCGCCTGATTAGAAGCCTTCTCGTCAGAAATCGCAGTAATCACCAAAGTCTTTTCAGTAGACTTATTATTAGATTCATTTGCTTGTTCTTTTTTAGAATCTTCACAACTGAACAAAACCGCAAACGAGGTAAAGACGACGGCTTGGAATATTTTTTTCATAGCTTAATTCAGAAAGTTAACCCTCCAGGTCAAATTGGCAGCTCCTTTTGCTAACTGCCCACGCGAGAAATGCCCAGCATCATCTTCAGACACTCAAAAGCAAACTGCTTCCGATCTCTCCAAGGCTTCTCCGGAGTCAATATCCGCCAGTTTTTCTCTTTTGCCAGAGCCGCAAACTCACCCTCAGGATGAATGGCCACCACCTTTTCACACATCTCAAGCATTGGAAGGTCCGCTTTACTGTCGGAATAGCCCTCACTATTCGGCAAAACCCCTTCCAATCCTAATTCCTCCCGCAACCGCACCACCTTATTTCCACTCTTATTATTCCCCATCGGAAACGGCGGATACCAAGCAAGACCCTCTCCCACCTCAACCACCGTCCCATAAGTGTGCGCAAAGCCAAACTGTCGCCCAATCTCTTTCACATAAAGCTCCGGACTGGCCGAAACCAGAACCAGAGTACGCCCCTCATCTCGATGGCGTTCGACCTCCTGCAAAACCTCCAGATAAGGAAGGTTTTTCACAATATCGCATGCAAATTCCTCACCCAGCTCCAAAAGACGCCCCTTCTCCATTCTCCACGCAAATCCCATAAAAACGCGCTTCATCACCTCAGATCCGAGAAGCTTCGCCAAAGGGAGAAGACAAAAAAACGGCACCAAGAGCACCCGTCGCCAACCCTCTCGCTGCAACACAAAATTGCAGAAGCAAACCTGCAAATCCCAAGGCACAATGGTCTGATCCAAATCAAATAGAGCCCAGCCCCTAGCTACAGATTCATCGCTCGCCATCCGCAAAACAAGGCCCTGACAGGCCAAGATGCAAGCCTTCAGCTATTTTTTACCTAACTAGAATTACTATTTTCTTTTTTTGAAAAAGCTCTAATCTACTCCAACTTCTGGGGGAACTTCGTCTCTCCCGCCGTCTCTCCCGATTACGCATGAAGCTCCTCCTTCTCTCACTCTTCGGTATTTTCTCCCTGAACTGCCTTCATGGCCAAGATTTTGCCATCATAACAGTGGATGCCGTCAGCCCCACTCAACTCGGAGCAGAATTCGTCATCCAGCTCGATACCGAAAATGCTCCCATGAATGTCGCCAACTTTATGATGTTGGCTGAACCAGGAATCACCAATTTTCGAAACAATAGCTTCGCCACTCTCACCAACAATCCAGTTGGCGACTACCGCCCATCGGATGAGAACGGATTTTTAATTCCGAATGGCAGTGCCACTTTCTCCATTGCCGTCAATGGCAACGCCCAAGTGCCTATCCAAGTCGGTGAAGGAGCAGAAGCGGTCGTCTTCCGATCTCAAAGTGTTAATCCAGTAGCGACCCTCATTCTCACGGCAGGTTCTTGGGTTCAACAAAAAGGCCCTTTCGACTCCACCGATTTCAACCTCAACTACAACACCGCCTTCAATCGCTGGGCTCTCGTCGTAAACTCCGAAATCTCCTATCTCGACGAATTCTCTGGTGAAGTCACCAGCGGCCCCTTCTACGATAATGAAGGCGCCATTCCAATCACTGGGCTCGGCACCAACCACCCCTACCTCGGGCTCGGCACCAGAGATACCAGCACCAATCCCTCCCCCGGCTGGATCATCCAAAATGAGATGATCGAACCCTCACAAAATAATTTTAACGCCAATAACAACAACCTCTTTGGGAACCACTTTGCCAATGCTGGAGGAACCACCGGAGCCGACCAAGGCTATGCCGTTGCCTTAGCAAATGCCTTCCTGAGAACCCCCAACACCGCCTCCTCCCAAATTCTCATCACTGGCAACAATGGCAATCCCGACTTCGAAGGCCGACACACTTGCATCGGCACTGTCGTTCAAGGCACATACCGCAACAACACCGTCATCCCGACTACAACAATCCCTGGAAGCCGCCTCTTCGTCGACTCCCTCTTAACGGGAACCCGAGGAGCCACACTTCGATCCATTCGCTTTGAAAGCATTGCCTCCACTTTTCATCCCCTCGACGCTGGAGTGCTCGTTCCTTCCGTCTCCACCCAAGAAGAAACTGGAGCCATTAAGCTAGACCTCTCTTCGCTGGAAAACCCCCGTATCCTCACCGGCTCCAGTCCTGGCCAAGTTCGCTTCGTCGATGGATCGACAGATTTACTCACTTGGACTCGTCTAGGAGAATCCAATTTCCCTAATAACGCCTCAGAAGAAATTGGTCTCGACTTCAACATCTCAGACACTTTTCCCCGCCAATTTTTCCAACTCAGCCCAACCGTTGTCTCCTACCCCACTTGGCCTTCGGAAGACTTTGAATTCCTAGGAAGAACTATTCGTTTCCGAGGCCGCGAAATCGATGTCGAAGGAGCCCCTCAAGTTCTCAGTAACTTCTTCATCACATTCGATTCCAGCATACCAATTGCAGTCTTAACTGGAGACGGAGCCGGCGAACCCTCCGGAGTTCACATCCTCACCGACATTAGCTATCAAGCCACCAACCCCTACACCGGCGAACTCTCCATGGAGAGCGAAACCCTGGCCGACCCCTTAAGAATACGCCTCTACTTCGATGCTCATAAACAGAGAGAATTCACCGACGGCATCATCATCGACCGCTATCATCTCTTACTAGACCAAGTAGTCACCACCCCTGTCGGCGATATTTTAATTCCCGACCAACTTCAAGAATTCGGAATTTGGCAAATCATCAACTAATCGCCAATGACCCTTTTCCAGATGAGATTGCCGAAATGACTGAGGTGAAATTTTTTTAGACCGTTTTCCAAAAGTTCGTTCGTTTATCGCCGAGAGAGAATTTCTTG
>CAZUEC010000244.1:0-4026 GCA_964618865.1 uncultured Roseibacillus sp.
GAAGAGGAGATGAGAGATTTTTTGGGGTATTTACTAGGAACGGAGTAGGTCCTAACTTAATGAGGAGGATTGCTCGAAGTAGAGGATGGCTGTTTTCCCGTAGTCTTTGCGTTTGATGACTTTGAGGGTGGGGGTATCTGCGGGGGTTTTGCGTTCGGATTCTACTTCGAGGACTAGGATTCCTCCGGATACGAGGGGGAGTTTACTGGATAAGAGTTGTCCGGCGAGGTCGAGGTTGCCGTTACGAAAGTAGGGAGGGTCGGCAAAGATGAGATTGTAAGAGGGGAGGTTTTGGGTGTTTGTTAGAAAGTGAAGGGCGTTTTTTTCAATGACTTTGGTATTCGGGAATTTGGTGTGAGTGAGGTTGTCTCTTAGACAACGAAGGGCTTGGGTATCATTCTCGATGAAGGTGCATTGGCTGGCTCCTCGTGAAAGGGCTTCTAGGCCTAGGGCTCCAGTTCCGGCGAAGAGGTCGAGGACTTGAGCGTTTGGGACGACATGGAAGAGGACATTAAAGATGGCTTCGCGAACCCGATCGGAGGTGGGTCGGGTGGCTTGGGCGGGTTCTTTGAGGCGGGTTCCGCGGTGGGTGCCGGCGATGATCCTCATGGTGATTGTTTTATGGTTTCAAGTTCTTCGTTTGTTTCTAGGGTGGTGAAGTTGCGTAGTAGGTTTATGACTTGAGTGAGAGGTAGGTTTTGGGCATTGCGGCCGGCGTTGACTTGGGCGTTTGGCAAGAATCCTTCGAATTGGAGGTCACGATAATAGCGATCAGGGGTTTGTAAGGGCTGTAACCAGTTGCTGTTCCATCCGCGGTTGATGCCGCTTCCGATTGCTATGCTGGTGAGTTGGGAGCTAAATTCGGGGTCGGTGATGATGCGGATGACTCCGATCAAGTATCCGCCTAGATGAAGTTGACCGTTGCCGAGGAGGGAGAGTCTTTCGGAGCGCAGTGATAGGGTGGGGGCAATGAGGGTGGAGTTACGAAGAAGAACTCTTGCGCGGGCGGTATCGAAGAGGAGGTGCTGCGAGCGGAGTTCGGAATAGAGCTCAAGTTGATTGAGCGAATAGGAGGAGTCTATTCGCCAGCGGTCGGGTTGGTTGAGCAGTCCTTGGGCTGAGAAATTAAGAGTGAAGGCTGGGCTTTTGAGGTGAAAACGGGAGGGTTGGTGAATTATGTAGTTGGTAATGGGTTGGGAGGGAATGGAAGCGGTGATGCGGAATTCACGGGCTTTTGATCTGACTCCGAACTTACCGGCAAGATTTAAAGTGAGAGGGATGGAGGGTAAATCGGGGTCAAAAAATTGGGGGAGGTTGAGGGTGAGTTTTTGAATGGGGAGTTTCCAGGCGGGGTATGTCCATTCGACAGGAAGGGTGGTCTGCGAGGTGATGGGTTGGCCGGCGAGGGTGGTTTGTTGCCAGGTGATTTTTCCTTTTGTATCTGGTCCTGCGAGAGGGAGGTCGAGGTCGAGTCCTTCCAGTTGGAGGTTTTTTCCTAGTTTGAGAGAGTAGAAGTTGATTTTGGCTTGGCGAAGGCGAAGCCAAAATCGTTTCTCGTCTGGGGGAGTTGGTTGAGGTTTTGTTTTCTTTTTAGGAGGGGGTGAGAGTGGTTTTTTTGGGGGGTTGTTTTTTTTCTTTTTTGGCGGAGGATTTTTTTTAGGGTTTTTGGGTTGTTCGGTTGTAGTTGAGGAGCTGGGCGAGTGTTTTGGTTTGGTCGGAGGGGTGTAAATGAAGTATTCAATTGGAATTTGGATGTTCGGTTTTTCGAATACGATTTCGCGGAAGAGTTTTTTGCCACGAATGAGTTGCCCCCAGTATGGTTTGAGGTTGATTTCCTGTAGGGTTAGGAGTGGGGGGAGTTTTGAATTGGGGGTGTTGTGGGGAGTGTCGAGGTGGGCGGAGAGTTCTTTGATGGTGATTCCTCGCCAGGGTGACCAGTTGGCTCCGGAGACTTGCCATTGAAGGCCGTTAGTTCTGCGGGTGAGGTTTTTTTGGAGAAATTTTTGTCCGAGAGAGGAGGCTAAAAATAGGTTGCTTGCTGCAAAAAGAAGAATGAGAAGTAAAATAAGGCCAAGGATGATGCGAATGGGCCAGCGGAGTTGTCTCCAGCTTTTGGTGGCTTTCACTCGTTTGGTCTTTCTTGGCTAATGGTGTTGGAGGGTTACTTCTTTTTGACGGTAAAGCGGACGACCATACTTTTGTCAAAGAGTCTGCGCCCAGTATGGCTGACTTCTTGGATTCTGTAAACGATGAGGCCATAGCTTTCGTCGGCTAGTTTTCCAATTGCGAGATTTTCTTTGGTGATTCCGAATCCGTCATCGACTTCCATTTTCCATTCTTTACCAGTCCATGCACCTAGAATGCTTCGCTTGTCTGCTTTGATGTCTTCGATGCGGTCGAGGGTGCCACTGATGGTGGTGAATTTGTCGGTTTTGGGATCGTAGAACATGGTGGTGAGTTCGGAAGCAGGACCGGTTGCACGGATGCGCCACTTTTCGTTTTTCTCTTCGAGTTGTACGATGAGTTGTCCTTTGGGAACTGGTTCCATTGCGCGTTGATCCCAAAGTTTGATGTATTCGGCGTATTCTTTTTCTGAGAGACCTAGTTTCTCATGGAAGGGGAGTGGGATGCCAGCTTTGGCATTTTTAGAATACTCTGAGAACCATTCGGGGTCTGCTTTGCGGCCTTTTTCGACTTTGTCGATGTATTGTTGGATTTCTTCGGGCGGGACGACGAGTACGACTTCACCTTTTACGGGGACTCCGGATTGCAGGTAGTCTGAGAATACGGCAGGAGTTTTTTCTTGGCCGGGGCTGAAGGTGAGGAGAGCGAGGGAGAAAAGGGTGATGAGATGCTTCATGTTTAAGATCTTTGCTGCGGAGGACTTTCGCTAGCTGACTACGAATCTCAAGTCTTTAGCGTAGCCTAGCCGCCAAACATTTGAGTCCAATGGCGATTGTGTTGTCCGAGGCCAACTCGTTTGTAGCCGGCGTTGAACATGTTTTTGTGATGGCCGGGAGAGTAGTACCAGCCTTTGTTGGCTCCTTGGGGTTCGGTTGAGCCGGCGTAGATATTTTCGCCTCCGCCGGTGGTTCCTGCTTTTTTGGCTCGGTCGGAGGGGGTTTTTTTGCCGGGGACGGGGGAGATGTGGGCGAAGAAGCCTTCGGTGGCCATATCTTTGGAGTGGTCGCGGCCGGCGTCACAGAGCTTGGGGTCGATTTCGAGGGCGTTTTGTTCGACGAGTAGTCTCCATTCGTTGAGTTCTCGAATTCCGGTTCGTTCGGCGGGGGGTAAATCTGCTTTGGCGGCAATTTTGTCGTTATTTTCGATGATACGGAGTCCTTTGCGGTCGAGCTCTTGATATTCGGCGACGATTTCTTTTTCGGATGCGGCGAGTTCGGAGGGGGTATTTTCGGCGCCTACGGAGACGGCGTATTCTTGGAGAAGGTCTCGGAAGCGGGCGAAACCATGGACGAGTTGGAGTTCTTTTTTGAGGTTTTCAGGAGCATCGGCGATGAGGTCTTTGGCATTGGGGAGGAGAATTTGGCGGAGTTCCTTCATGGCGGGCATGGAGATTTCTTTGAGTTTGCTTTTCATGGGGCCTTCAGGGAGCTGTCGGATGGTGTGAAATTCTTTTCGTAGTTCACGAACTCGTTTCATTTTTGCGCTTCGGTTGGAGCCTGTGAATTGGGTTTTGGCGTAGGTGCGGAAATTTTGGAGGTAGTTTTTTTGGAGGGGAGACCAGGCTTTTTCGAAAGTGGCGGAGAGGTGTTTGAGTTCTTTGATGGAGAGGTTGCTGAGGGTTTCTTCGATTTCGGAAAATGATTTTTCTCGTTCGATGGTTTTTTGGACTGTGATTAGAATTTCATCGGTGGGATTAGCTTTTAAGGGGAGAAGGGTGCAAAGAAGGAGGAGGGAAAGGAGTCTCATAGGAGTTGGAACGTTAATGCTGGGGTTTTCTTTTTGAGGAAAGTTAGACCATTTTTCAAAAGTCTATTGGTCTATCGAGTTTTTTTAAGGTTTGAA
>CAZUEC010000245.1:0-3992 GCA_964618865.1 uncultured Roseibacillus sp.
GATAGGGGGGATGAATCGGGAAAAATCATGGGATGAAATGCGGAATCGGGAAGAGCCTTTTGATATTTGTATTGTGGGGGGAGGGGCGACAGGAATGGGGGTCGCGTTGGATGCGGCGGAGCGAGGGTATTCGGTTTGTTTGGTCGAGCAGAGTGATTTTGGGAAGGGGACGTCGTCGCGTTCGACAAAATTGGTTCATGGAGGGGTGCGGTATTTGAAGCAGGGGAATGTGTCTCTGGTGCGAGATGCGTTGCGAGAGCGAGGGCGTTTGATGAAGAATGCTCCACATTTGGTTCGTCAGATGGGGTTTGTGATTCCGGCTTATCATTGGACGGAACGGCCATTTTACGGGATCGGTTTGAAGGTTTATGATGCTTTGGCGGGGAAGTTGGGAATGGGGGCGAGTCGTTGGTTAGGGAGAGAGGAGACGTTGGAGAGATTGCCGACGGTGAAGCGAGAAGGTCTGCGCGGTGGGGTGAGTTATTTTGATGGGCAGTTTGATGATGCGCGTTTGGTGATGGATTTGGCTTGGACGGCAACGGGGCGAGGAGCTTGTTTGGTGAATTACGCTAAGGGAGTGGGGTTATTGGAAGAGGGTGGAAGGGTGGTGGGGTTGCAGGTTCGGGATGAAGAATCGGGAGAGGAGCTGGAGGTGAAGGCTAAGGTGGTAGTGAATGCTACGGGGATATTCGTAGATAAATTACGTAAGGGAGAGCCGGAGATGATGACGGTGAGTCAAGGGGCTCATGTGGTTTTGCCGAGAGAATTTTTGCCAGGAGAGTCGGCTTTGATGGTACCTAAGACGAGTGATGGGCGAGTGTTGTTTGCGGTTCCGTGGAAGGATGTGGTGTTGGTGGGGACGACGGATACTCCTCGAGAAAAGAAGGTGTTAGAGCCTGTTCCTTTGGAGGAGGAGTTAGAGTTTATCTTATCGCATACTGAGAAGTATTTAGGAAGACGACCGAAGGGGGAGGAGATTCGCAGTGTTTATGCAGGATTGCGTCCGTTGGTAAAGCCCCCGAAAAGTGTGGGTAAGACGTCTGCGATTTCTAGGGACCACACGATTGTGCGGAGTGGTAATGGGTTGGTGACGATTACGGGTGGGAAGTGGACTACTTATCGAAAGATGGCCGAGGAGTTGGTAGATAAGGTGGAGGAATTTGAGGGTTGGGAGAGGCGCGAGTGTGGGACGCAAGAGTTGCGTATTGAGACCAGTGGAGCTGAGTCGGTGGAGGATTTTGTGCGCAATGAGATGGCTCGATCGGTGGAGGATGTTTTGGCGCGACGGACGCGGAGGTTGGTAGAAAATGCGCGGGAGGCAGTGAAGGAGGCGGATGAGGTTGGGAGGAAGATGGGGGCGGAGTTGAAGAAGGGGCCAGAGTGGGTTGAGGGGCAGGTAGGCGAGTTTGAGAAGGTGGCTAAGGGATGGATGGGGTAGGGATTTGCGCGAAGGATAGTTTTTTTTATAAGAGTTCTTCAGGCAAGTGGGCGGAGAGTTTTTTGATGGCGTCGGCTTGATGACGATTGGCGACGAGGAGGGCGTCTCCGGTCTGAACGACGATGAGATCGGTGACTCCGAGGAGGGCGATTTTGATTTCTTTTTGATTGTTGAAGACGATGTTGTTTTCGGAATCGATGAGGGCGAGTTTGCTGTTGGTGGCGTTGTTGTCCTGTGGTTCTAAGTATTTGGCTACTGAGATCCAGGAGCCGACATCGTCCCAGTCGAAGGTGGCTTCGATATTGAGGACGTGTTCGGCATTTTCCATGAGAGCGTAGTCGATGGAGATGGGGGTGAGTTCGGGGAATTGGTTGTGGACGGTGGCGGGGAGGTCATTTGAGCGGCAGAGCTCATGGACGAAGTTTGAGAGTTGAGGGGCGTGTTTTTCGAGTTGGGAGAGGACGGTGGGAATGGACCAGACGAACATGCCGGCATTCCATACAAAGTTGCCAGCGGAGAGGAATTTTTCGGCTAATTCGGGGTTTGGTTTTTCTCGGAAGCAGGAGACGTTGAAGGGGGGGTTTTCGACTTGGCAGTTGGTGATGGTCGCTTTGTCGCCTCGCTCAATATAGCCATAACTGGGGCAAGCCCAGGTGGGTTTAATCCCGATGGTGACGAGGGCATCAGATTCGGCGGCGACGGTGACGGCATCGCGCATGATTTGTTGGTAGGCGGTGGTGTCTTGGATGAGTTGGTCGGCAGGGAGGACCATCATGGTGGCTTCTGGGTCACGAGCGGCGACGAGGCCAATGCCTAGGGCGACGGCGGGTGCGGTGTCGCGTTTGGCAGGTTCGGCGAAGATGTTTTCGGGAGGGAGAGAGGAGGCAATTTCGCGGGTTTTTTCCTCTTGGATGGCATTGGTGAGAATGAAGATATTTTCTGGGGGGACGAGGCCGTCGAGGCGGGAGATGGTTTGTTCGAGAAGGGTGCCATCTCCTAGAAGATCGAGGAGTTGTTTGGGCTGGCGATTGCGGGAAAGGGGCCAGAAACGGGTTCCGGAACCGCCGGCTAAGATGAGGGCATAATTAGACATCGCGGGGAATCTACCTTGTTATGTGGTTTTTTGAAGGGCGAATGTAGGTGGGGTGGGAAAACTCAATGGTGGCTTAAGTAAGTGTGATGCAATTCTCCTTTTGATGAATTTTGAGTTTTGGATATTGTTCTTTTGAAGTAGAATAGGGGTATGGCTATTGAAGAGCAGCGGAAAGTAGTGAGTCCTTGGGCAGAGACGACGGCGGATGTGGGTTCTGCGGTTTTGGGGGCTGCGGTGGGAATTGTAGTGGGAGATTTGATTAAAGAAGAGGCGCGTAAGCCAGTGGCATTTGTGGTGGCTTGTTTGGGGGTGGCGGCGATTGTGCCGGCTGTTGTTGATGGGGTGAAGGAAGTGGTGGCAGGGCCTAATTCGCGCCGAGGAGCGAAACGGACTTTGCGTTCTATTCGAGATGCTGGGGTTTCGACCCGTCAAAGTGACTTGGTGGAAGAAGAGGAGATGTTTGTAGGCTAGAGGTAGGTTTCGATGATTTGGCGTCTGTTAGTTAGCTTGCTGATTGAGGATGCTGAGTGGGAGGTTGTCCGTTAGTGATGATTCGAAAGGGAGTCATTCTTGCGGGAGGGAAGGGGACGCGATTGTATCCTTTGACGAGGGTGATTTCGAAGCAACTGCTTCCGGTTTATGATAAGCCGATGTTGTTTTATCCGTTGTCGCTTTTGATGCGGAGTGGGATTCGAGAGGTGTTGGTGATTACGGGTCCTGAGTGGGTTGAAAGTTATCGACGGGTGTTGGGTGACGGTTCGCAATGGGGGATGAAAATTGAGATAGCGGTCCAGGAACAAGCTACTGGGGTGCCGGACGGTTTGTTAGTCGCAGAGGATTGGCTGGCGGGTGAGGGATGTGGTTTTGTTTTGGGGGATAATTTATTTTTTGGAAACTTTGATCCGATTCGTGCGGCGGTGGCGGTAGAGCAGGGAGGGCAGATTTTTGCGATACCTACTCGTGAACCGGAGCGATTTGGAGTTGTTGAGTTGGGCGCAAAAAACGAGGTGTTGTCGGTGGAAGAGAAGCCGACTGAGCCTTGTAGTGATCTGGCGATTCCTGGAGTGTATTTCTTTGATGGGAGTGCACCGAAGCGGGCGAGTCAGTTGAGGCCTTCGTTGCGAGGAGAGACTGAGATTTGCGAGCTCATGGGGAGTTATTTGAAGGAAGAAAAGTTGGTTTGCCGACGATTGGGGAGAGGTTTTGTTTGGTTAGATGCAGGGACTCCAGAGGGTTTGTTAGAGGCGGGTAACTTTGTGGCTACGATGGAGAAGAGAATGGGCTATGAGTTGGCTTGTTTGGAGGAAATTGCGTGGCGAGCGGAGTGGATAGATCGGCTGCATTTGGAGGCGCTTGTGGATGAGCAAGTCAGTCTGGTTCGAAGGGATTATTTACGAAGTCTTCTTGATTAGACCATTTTTCAAAAGTCTATTCGTCTATCGAGTTTTTTAAGGTTTGAAA
>CAZUEC010000246.1:0-3963 GCA_964618865.1 uncultured Roseibacillus sp.
CAGGAGATACCTTGCGGTTTATTTTCTTTAGTTCGATTATTACGATGTCGTTTTCCCCTTTGGTTTTTCTTTTCTTGTTTAAAGTAGCAGCTGCTTACCGTTATCAGATCAGCTACAAGGGCCTTCGTAAAACTTAACTTCAGAGCCATGGAATCACGATTTCGTTTTCGCCTATACCTGCTGACAGCTCTGATTTTATTTGGAACTGTTTCTTTGCTGCATCGACTGCATCAATTCCAGATCAGAGATCAGCACTACTACATTCGAAAAAAACCAGGTTTAAGCGTGGTTGCGATTCGTGAGCCAGGAGTTCGAGGCGAAATCAAAGATCGTAATGGAGTTTTACTAGCTGAGAATTTTCGGGTCTATGAGCTCGTCCTGAACCTTGGAGAAATTCGAGAGGAATGGGTTCGGCAATGGAAAGTTGAAAAGGCAATTGATGATACCGGAGTCGGAAAAGTTCCTAAAATCGATGTCATTGTTGAACGAACAATTATTCCTCGTTTGAAAGAATTGGGAGTAGAGCCTCGACTTAACCGAACTGCGATTCGAACTCATTACATCACACATGGCGACTTGGTTCCTTATGTCTTTCCTGGAGAGCTTAATTTTGATCAATTCTCCCGTCTCGCAGAACGTCGCTTGGGTCTGCAAGGCGTCTATGTGAATTCTCGCCCGCAACGTCGCTATCCTCTAGGAACCCTCGCAGGGCACATCTTGGGCCACGTTCAACGATGGAAAAAAGGGACTTACACTGCCGCCGAAAAAAAGGAATTCGCCCATTATTTTGGCGATAGTAAAGGAGTGAGTGGTATCGAAAAAACCTACAATGAGATTTTAACTGGGCAACACGGGAAGCGTAGCCTTTACAAAGATGAGAAAAACGAAATCATTGGACGAGCAGTTGACTCCAGTCCTCCTGCGCAAGGCGCTGATTTATTTCTAACTCTTGACGCTGGTATTCAATGCCTTACTGAGAACGTCCTTCGTAAGACGGGAAGAGCTGCAGCAGTGGTGATGGATGTCAATACTGGCGAAGTGCTCGCCATGGCCTCGGTTCCGAACTACGACCCTAATGATTACGTCCCCTCGCTATCTCAAAAGTCGGCCGACTATTACCTTCAAAATGAGAAGCAGAATCCCTTTACTAATCGCGCCGTGAGTAGCTTTCAGTCTGGTTCTACGACCAAGATTCCAGTCGCGCTCACTGCTTTGATAAACGGTAAGGCCAACTTTAGCTCTCAGTGTAGTGGGCATGTCGCTTTTGGTCGGACCAAAATTCATTGCTGGCTAACTTCGGGGCATGGCCGCTTACGACTGGAGCAAGCTCTCCAACGTTCCTGTAATCCCTACTTCATGGACTTGGCTAATAGTATGGGCCGCCAGCAAGTGGTGGAGGGATTTTCTGCCTTAAATTTAGGTCGCAGAACCGGAGTCGGGCTTCCGGATGAAAGCCCCGGAATTTTACCGGGAAGTCAGAAGTGGCTCCAACAGAAAGAACCGGGCTCAATCGTGACCAAATCCCAAATCGCGCTCATGTCGATCGGACAGTGGGATATGGAATGTACCCCTCTTCAGATCTGTGCCATTACGGCCTGCGTCGCGAATGGCGGAAAGTATTATCAACCTCGCCTCCTCAAAAAAGCGAAATTGCTTGATGACTTCGTGGTCGCGGATAAACCCGAACTGAAAGTTGATTTAGTTAAAGATTTGGGCGTTTCGCCAAGTGATATGAAGCGAGTTCAACGCGGGATGTGGTTAGCCGCGAATCAGGCTGGAGGCACCGCTGGTCGGGTTGCCATTGCTGACTATCCAGTTGCAGCCAAGACCGGAACAGTGCAAGTGCGTAAGACTCCAACTAAGATTAATAACTCTTGGGTGACCGCCTATGCCCCCTTTGATTCGCCCCGTTATGCCGTTACCATTTTCGTCGAAGGAGGCGCCAGCGGTGGTAAGGTAGCAGGACCATTAGCCAATATGATTCTGCGTGGAATTGCTGCCACTGAGAATGGACTGAGACTTCCAATCAAGCGAATGGGAAAATTCGCTGGTCATTTTGATCGAATTGAAGAGATTAAGCTTCCTAAAGATTCACTTCTTTCCATCACTTTGGAGGATGTGGGGGAAACTGGAGATGAAGTGAGCGAGGCTCTTGATGAAAATCAGCCCGTAAAAGTCAAACCCAAGATTATCCCCCTTCCTGGTGATGGGAGCAGTCGAACCCAAAACGCAAGCGAGTAAAACCGCATCTGCAAAACGAATTTCTGACACACATGTTGAAACAAATTAAAAGAGCCTTTGGATTTGGGGGAATTGATCCCCGCCAAGGCAATACTATCGTTATTAATGCCGAGACTCTTGAACGACGAGTCGCTCTTCTAGAAGATGGCCAGCTCGAAGAATACAATATCGAGCGTGAGGGAGAAGTGAACCTCGTTGGCAGCATCTTCAAAGGACGGGTCAAAAACATCGAGCAAGGTCTGAAGGCCATGTTCGTGGACATCGGAATGGAGAAAAACGCCTTCCTGCACTTTTGGGATGCCATTCCTGCTGCACTCGATAATTCGATGGAAGAAATTCAGCGAAGCGACCGTCCGCGCAAAAAACAAAAAAAGATTAGCTCTAAGGATATTCCCAGTATCTACCCCATTGGGTCCGAGATTGTAATACAAGTTTCTAAAGGTCCCATTGGAACCAAAGGTCCACGCGTAACAACTAATGTTTCTCTCGCTGGACGCTATCTTGTTTTAATGCCCTTCTCAGATCAGTTTGGGATTTCACGCAAAATTGATGATCCCAAAGAACGAGATCGCCTCCGAAACATCATGCAAAAATTAGATGTGCCAGAGGGAATGGGAATTATCATGCGCACCGTGGGACAAGGCCAGCGGGCTCGCCACTTTATGCGCGACCTCGATATGCTTCTTGATCAATGGGAACAGGTAGAGGACAAGCGTGACGATAATACAGCCCCAGTTTGTGTCTTTCAAGAGCCAGGAATTATCGAACGAACTGCTCGCGACTTCCTCACCGAAGACATCGATAATGTCATTTGTGATGATTTGGAGACCACCGAAATGATGCGTGGAATTGCCGAAAAAATTTCCCGACGCGCTAAACGCCGTATTCATCACTACCCTACTCGATCTGCTATTTTCGATAAACTCGGTGTTCAAAAGCAAATCGACGAAGCGTTTCATCGCCAAGTATGGCTACCCTGTGGCGGTTATATCGTGATTGATGAAACCGAAGCTTTGATTGCAGTTGATGTCAACTCCGGCCGAAATCGCGGCGGAAAAGATGCCGATAAGACTCTTTTACAGACTAACGTAGAAGCTGCTGAAGAAGTTGCGCGACAGCTTCGACTACGAAATATTGGAGGTTTAGTTGTCGTCGACTTCATTGATATGAGGCACCGACGCGATCAGATGACTGTTTACCGAACGATGAAGGATCGTATGGTAAAGGATAAAGCCAAGACTCAGGTGCTTCAAATTTCTTCAGTAGGTTTGATGGAAATGACCCGTCAACGCCTCAATGAAAGCCTGCAAGAAACCCTCTCTGAACCTTGTGAATATTGTGAAGGCCGCGGAAGGGTAAAGACCGCCTTTACTCTTTCTGTGGAAATTCAACGCGCGATGAACACCGTCATTGCCCGCCATCAGGAAGATGCCGGAGATCTTGTCGTGATAGTCCATCCCGTCGTCTTAGAGCGTTTCAAAAAAGAGGATTCACATATTCTTGTCGAATTGGAACGAAAGCATACGGGACGTCTTATTTTCCGAACAGATTCTACCCGTCACCGTGAGCGCTACGACATTGTCGATGCCGCGACCGAAAAATCTTATATTTCGGTTTAGAATCACATTCCATATCGGATTGGTTTGAGTGAGATGCCTCCCTAGGCATTTCACTCAAATAACGTAGTTGTAGTGACTGAGAGAGTAAAAAAGGCATATTTGA
>CAZUEC010000247.1:0-3941 GCA_964618865.1 uncultured Roseibacillus sp.
AATAAGAATTGCCCACATTTTTTGATGACGAATGGTCGTCCTGGGGCGAAGTGGCAGGCTTTCCTAGCGAAAGTGAATCGCTACTACTCGCAGGTGAGTGGGTCTGGTTCCGTTTATGCCAGTCGCTAACGAGCGATGGCTACCGCAGTTCACAAGGGCGTTTATTACGTCTGTCAACGTTGTACCGCCTGTTGTCGTTGGCCTGGTGATGTCATTTTAGAAGAAGGGGAGGCGGAAAAGATTGCGGCCTTTCTCAAGATGGGAGTTGAGGACTTTATTCAAGAGCACACTCATCTCAGTGAAAATCGGAAGCATCTTTCGTTGAGAGAGAATTCCGATCATTCTTGTGTTTGGTTAGAGGGTGATGACTGTTCCTTACAGGAGGTGAAGCCAAGCCAGTGTGCGGGCTTTCCGAATACGTGGAATTTCAAAGGATGGAAGAAATACTGCGAAGCGATTCCAGTGCCTATTGATCAGAAGCCGACTGGGTCTTTGAAATGAATGAGTTGGTTCCAAAAAACTAGGCAAAAAGTCGTTCGGCTAGTGCGAGATCGCTCGGGAAAGTGATCTTTGGGTTAGGAGAGGGGTTGGGGATCAGTTTGATGACATGGCCTAGGTGTTGCAGTGCGGAGACTTCGTCAGTGAGTTGAATTTGGTCTTCTTTTGCTTGAGCGTAGGCGGCTTGCAGTAAGCGGACTCGGAAGCACTGAGGGGTTTCCATGGCCCAAAGCTGTTCGCGGTCTACGGAAGCTTGCTGTCCTTTGACAAAATCATCGTTATCGGCTCGCTTCAAGGTTTCGGTGATTGGGTGGGCAAGGGAGGCTGCTCCATGTACTGAGGCGCCATCGAGAACAAGGGAGATTGCCTCGGAGGTGATGAGTGGGCGGGCACCATCATGGATGGCGACTAATTTGCATTCAGGTGCAAGAGCTGCGAGACCGTTAGAAACTGAATCCTGTCGTTCGTTACCACCGTCGACGCGTATTATTTTTTCTTCACATCCTAACAAGTCTAAGGATCGGAAACGATCTGGGTCGGTTACGAGAATAATTTCTGAGATTTCAGGACAGGAGAGATAAGCGGCTAGGGAATGTTGGAGGACGCTCTGCCCTTGCAAAGAAGCCATCAGTTTATCGAATCCCATGCGTTGGGAGGAGCCGGAGGCGACGATGATGGCGGAGGTCACAAAGTGAGTGCTTTTGATTTTGAATTTTCTGAATCTAACGAATTTACGTTAGTTTTCCTTGTACTGCTTGCGAGAGAGTTTTGCCGTCAGCTCGTCCAGCAGTCTTTTCTTGAAGGACTTTCATAACTTTCCCCATATCGGCTCGACTGGTAGCACCAGTTTCGGTGATGGCTTCGGTTACCGCTTGATTGAGTTCTTCTTCGCTGAGGGCCGCGGGGAGGTATTTTTCGAGAATTTCAATTTCGGATTTTTCTTTTTCGGCGAGTTCGGAGCGACCGGCGCTTTCGAATTGAGAAATTGAGTCCTGACGTTGCTTGACCTGTTTACGAATAACGGCAGTGACTTCAGAATCATCGAGAACGGCATCGGCTCCTCCTTTTTCGATAGCGACATTTTTGATTGCGGATTTGAGGGCGCGGAGAGTTCCGAGAGCTAAGGAGTCCTTGGCTCGCATCGCGTTTTTGATGTCGTCAGTAACTTGGTCAGAAAGAGTTGCCATGGCGTGAGTGTGCAAGGCGGAGAGGGGAAGAAAAAGTCTTTTTGACGATTCGCGGTTGCGAATTCGGTTTAGTCCTTGGATGACTTGGGATCAAGGGCATCGCGGAGCCCATCTCCCAAGAAGTTGAAGGCAAAAAGAGTCACGGAGAAGAGGCCGGCAGGAATGGCAAGAACGATGGGATACGTTTCGAGGAAGTTTGCTCCTTCTTTGATGAGGATCCCCCAGGATGAATTGGGAGGCTCGATCCCTAAGCCGATGAAGGAGAGGGTGGCTTCGTAGAGAATGAAGCTAGGGATAGTGAGGGTGGCATAGATAATGACTGGTCCCAACATATTGGGGAGAATGTGGCGAAAGAGGATGCGACGATGTGAGAGTCCCAGCGAGCGAGCAGCTTCTACGAATTCTTGACGGCGAAGTGAGGCTGCTGAGGTGCGAACAATACGGCCCATGGTCAGCCAACCGAAAGCGGCAATGGCGACGATGAGTGGAATAAGGGCGGTGAAGCTGAGGACGTCGGTAGTGAAGGCGTTGAGTGATTCAGGTTCGGGTTCAAAGGTTTTTTCATAGAACGCCAGAAATGAGCGTGCGGCGTTATCGACATGACCAGAGACCATTTCTCGAAACAGGATGACAATAATGAGAAAGGGCATTGCTAGGAGGCCGTCGACAATACGCATCATGATGGCTTCGGTCTTACCGCCTACGTAACCGGCAATGCCTCCATAAATGACCCCAACGGTGACTGTTAGAAGAGTCGAGAGAATGGCAACGAGCAGGGAGATTTGCCCTCCTTTGAGAACTCGCATTAGCATATCACGTCCGAGTTGGTCGGTGCCAAGGAGGTTTTTTTCGGAGCCGGGTTTTGCGAATTGATTAGAGAGGTCTTGGGCGTTGGCGTCCATCCCGGTTGCGGCAAGGATGGGGGTGACAATGAAGCAGGCGATGAGGATGAGGAGCACGACGATCCCACCTAGGATAGCGAGTTTGTTTTTTTTCAGTCGAGTAAAGGCGTCGGCCCATAGGCTGCTGCCTTTCTCAGTGGTAGGCAGCGAGCTTGAGGTGACAGTGGCGGAGTTGCTAGGCATGAGAAAAGGAAGGTCAGGCGCTGCGAAGTTTGGGATCCATGAAGATGAGGGCGAGGTCGGAGAGGAGATTGGCGATGCCCATGAGAATGCCGTAGAAAAGAACTAAGGCGACGACGAGGTAGTAGTCCTTGGAGGTGATTCCGGTCACGAAGTGTTGACCCATGCCAGGAACGAGGAAGATATTTTCGACGACAAATGATCCGGTGATGATGGCTGCGAAAGCCGGCCCTAAGTAGGTAACAGCGGGCATGAGGGCGGGCCGGAGAGCGTGTTTGGTAATGATTGTGAGAGAAGGAATTCCTTTCGCACGGGCGGTCCGAATGTAGTCTTGGGAGAGAACGTCAAGCATGCCACCTCGGGTGAGGCGAGCGAGGTAAGCGGCGACTCCAAAGGAGAGTGTGATGGCGGGGAGAATGATGTCTGAACCTCGAGACCATCCTGCGACATTGAGCCAACCAAGTGGTTTGGCGATGTTGATTTGAAAGAGAGGGCCAAGGACAAAGGCGACAACACAGATTCCAGCCATGGCTACAAACATGGCGAAGTAATCGAGGGACTTATTGTGATAGAGCGCGGCAATAATCCCGAGAGGGATGCCGAGAGCCATACCCATGGTGAGGGAAAGGAGACCTAGGGTCACCGAGACTGGGAAGGATTGCCAAATGATTTCGGAAACTTTGCGGCCTTTCATGGAAATGGAATCTCCGAAGTTGCCTTGAGTGAGAATGTTTTGCCAATATTTGAAGTATTGAGTGGGTAAAGATTTATCGAGTCCGTAGTAGGCTTCGAGGGCGGCTTGTTCTTCAGCAGAAGTGGCTCTTTCGCTCGCAAAGGGGTCACCAGGAATGGCTCGCATGGAGAAGAAGGTGAAGGTGACCAGAAGGAACACGACCACCAAGGTCTGAGTCAGGCGGGAAAGAATAGTCTTCAGCATGGTGATCTAGAAAAGAAGAGGAGGTTAAAAATAACTCTTTAGTTAATTGTGGAAGAGTTTTCTCCTGCCTGCTTTAGAAAGTCAAGGAAGGGCAGAGCCATGGAGGGGTGCAGGCTGAAAAGAATTTCAGAAGGAGCAATGGATTGGAGTCATCGCGGCGAGATGTTCTTTACCGGTTGAGGGCTTCTAAGCGTTGGAGGACAGGGGGGTGGGAGTGGTGTAAGAACACTTCCAGAG
>CAZUEC010000248.1:0-3930 GCA_964618865.1 uncultured Roseibacillus sp.
CGAAGAGCGAGCTTTCGTGTGATTCGGTGAGATTAAAGATGGCAAAGAATGGTTGGTTATCTTTGCGGTTTTTATAGTGAGCCTGGCGACCACATTCGTGCCAGAGAGATTGATCGTTCCCTAAAAAATTGTAGTCCGTTTTGGAATTATTAGTGGTGTAGTAGCCTTTTTCTCGGAGGTAACTGACGTAAGGTTTGTATAAGGTGGGAAGAGGGTGCCGGCTTCGCATGTGTTGTGTTCCTTGGCTCGGAGCATGAATGCCGGTAAGAATTGTTGAACGGGCGACTGCGCAGACAGGGGCATTGGAAAAAAAGTTTTCGAATTGAATTGAGCGCTCTGCGAGGGCGTCAATGTTAGGTGTTTTAGCCTGTTTATTTCCGTAGCAACCGAGCCAGTATTTGTCGTTATCCTCGGAAGTGATCCAAAGGATGTTGGGTCGTTCGTTGGCGAATAAGGTTAACGCGCAAAGGTGAAAAAATAAGATTCTAAGCATATTCGTGGGAAGGGTTATCAGGGATGATGCTTGTACGAAAGTTGGGATTTTTTTATCTTTCGTCAATTTTTTGATTGGATTTGTTTTTTTGCTAAAGTGGGTGCATTTTAGGGGGAAGCTTAAGTGAAACAGACAAAACCCCTCCTTATTCTCTTATTCCTTACTTGCGCCTTATCTTTGAAAGGGCAAAAAGTGGTTCCTGGTGATGAATTCTTTAAAGTTGAAACGTTATGCGAAGGTTTGGTTGATGCGATGGAAATTGCAGTTTTACCGACTGGTGATGTTTTGCTGACGGAGCGGACTGGAGCTTTAAAGTGGTATCAGCCGGATAGTGGTGAAATTGTTCTTGTGAAGAAGTTTGATGTTTCCCTTCGCAACAAAGCGAATTCGCGGGAAACGGGTTTACTCGGCATTACTGCTGATCCTGACTTTTTGAAGACAGGGTGGATTTATTGTTATTATTCTCCGAAGAAACCTGAAGAGCACAGGTTGTCGCGCTTTACTTTTAAGAATGGAAAGTTGAGGCAGGAGAAGGTGCTCTTAAGGATTCCTCAGACTCGGGCTGAAGGAGTTTGTCACGAAGGGGGTTCTTTGGCTTTCGATAGTGAGGGTCATCTGTTCATTTCTACTGGTGATAATACTAATCCTTTTGCTTCTCAAAAGTATGCGCCGCTCGATGAGAGAGATGGAAAGAAGCATATCAATTCTCAACGTACTGCGGCGAACACGAATGATCTTCGAGGAAAGATTCTCCGAATTAAGCCGCAATCAAATGGGACTTATACGATTCCGAAAGGAAATTTATTTCCAGTTGGGACAAAAGGGACACGGCCTGAGATTTTTGTAATGGGTTGTCGGAATCCATGGCGTATTGGAATCGATTCGAATACGGATACTCTTTATTGGGGTGATGTTGGTCCGGATGCTCGTAAGGATTCTGATCGTGGGCCACGTGGGTATTGCGAAATCAATCAGGCAAAGACGGCGGGCAATTATGGTTGGCCTTATTTTGTGGGAGATAACAAAGCCTATGCGCGGTATGATTTTCAAACGGAAAAAATCGGGAAGAAATTTAATCCTGCTAAGCCGGTCAATGAGTCACGGCTTAATACTGGGTTGAAGGTTCTTCCTCCGGCCCGTGAGCCTTTTTGGTTTGTTTCTCGTTCTTGTTATTGTTCGGGCCCTGTCTATCGTTATGATGATTATCGTGATGGAGAAGGTAAGTTGCCAAAGAGTCTTGATGGTTGTTTGGTAACTTACGATTGGAATAACGGCAAATTTCAGCTTAGTAAGGTTGATTCAAGTGGGAATTTGCAGTGGAAGAAGGATTGGCTGCATAGCAAAAAATTTATTCACCCTTCGGATGTTGAGTTCGGTCCTGATGGTTCAATGTATGTTCTCGAGTATTGTTCGGTTTGGTATAATGGAAGTGACGGGAAGTTGAAGCGGGTGACTTTTACGGAAGAAAAACAGGATTTAGTTGTTGAGCAATCGGATCCGCGTTTGGAAGGTATTTCACCTGAGCATCCGGGGTATGCTCTTTTGGCTGAGGCGATTTGTTTGTCTTGTCACCAGACGCAAGTGGCTTCTATTGGGCCTCGTTATCTAGATGTGGCGACCCGTTATCGAGATGATAAGAAGGCTGCGACATTACTTGCGAAGAAGATTCGCCAAGGTGGAGTGGGAGCTTGGGGAGAGATTCCGATGCCTCCACATCCTCAGTATAATAGGGAGCAAGTGAGCCAGATGGTGGATGCTATTCTGTCGATGGAGCCGGAGGGGCATCAGGAGTAGGCGGGAAATCTAGGGGGAGGTGAGTTCCGCTTGCGCGAGTCTTAAAGCGGCTTCGCAGGCGGCGTAGAGGGAGGTGGCTTGAGCTTTGCCTTGCCAGGCGAGGTTGTAGGCGGTGCCGTGGTCGACGGAGGTGCGAATGAAGGGTAAGCCTAGGGTGATGTTGACGGCTTTGTCGAAGGCGAGAGTTTTGAGAGGGATGAGTCCTTGATCGTGATACATGGCGATGTATCCATCGATGTTTTTACGTAAAGCGGGAATGAAGGCGGTGTCAGCGGGGAGTGGTCCGATGAGGTTGATGCCTTCGGTGCGAAGAATTTCAATAGCAGGTTGGATGATGTGTGTTTCTTCGTTTCCGAAAATACCGTTTTCTCCTGCGTGAGGATTGAGTCCTAGAATGGCGAGACGGGGAGGAGTTTTTGTTTTTTTCCAAAGAGGAAGGACGTTGGCGGTGAGTCGGGTGACTTCACAAATGCGTTCGGTGGTGAGGTTGGCGGCGACTTGAGAAAGGGCCATGTGGGTGGTGACGAGAGTGGCCGTGATTTCGGGAGCAGTGAGCATCATGGCATGTTTGGGGCAGTGGGAGCGTTCAATGAGTATTTCGGTGTGACCATCATAGGGGTGTCCTGCGAGGTGAAGGGCTTCTTTGGAAAGAGGGCAGGTGGTGATGGCGTCGAAGTGTCCGCTTTGGGTGAGGTCGATTGCTTCGGTGAACCAATGATATGCGGCTTTCCCTGAGATGTTGCTGGGTTTGCCTGGGACTAGGTGGGTGAGATCTTCGATTGGAATATCGAGAATGGCAGGGCTGTCTGGGGGATTGGTGAGAAATTCTTCTTTTGTGAGGATGGGAGCGGAGAGTGGAAGGTGCGTGGTGGTTGCCACTTTTGTTAATAGGGTGGCACATCCTACTAGGATGGGTGTGCTACCGGGGAGGGGTTTGGCTAGAATTTGGAGAGCTAATTCCGGTCCGATGCCGGCGGGATCTCCGATGGTGATTGCAATCTTCATGGTCGAGCCTGCTAGGCGAGGTCGCGCTAGGATTGTCGGATGGATGTTAAAAAGATCGAACTCAAAAATGTGCTTGGGAGGATAATTAGTAGTAGGGAACAAGATCTGGGGTTTTCAGAAGGGGTGTGAGGGGTCAAGTTGGAGTCTTGAAGAATGAGTTTTATCGCGAATTTGATCGAGAGCGTTTGACGAAAAAGTCTGCAGGAGAGGATTATCGAAGTACTTTTCAAGTTGATCGCGATCGGGTGTTGCATACGCCTGCTTTTCGTTCGCTTCAGAGTAAGACTCAGGTTTTCTGGAGTGGAGAGTATGATTTTTATCGGACTCGGCTGACTCATTCTTTAGAGGTTGCTCAGATTGGGCGGGGGATTTGCGATTGGTTGCAGAAGTCGAGTGAGCTGTTGCATTCTGAATTTCATCTCGATGCTGATTTGGTGGAGGCTTCGTGTTTGTCTCATGATTTGGGGCATCCTCCGTTTGGTCACGCGGGAGAGCGTTCTCTTAATCATTTCATGCGAGGCTATGGGGGGTTCGAGGGAAATGCGCAGACTCTGCGTTTGTTAACTGAGCGGATTTTTAGTGAAAAGCGGATTGGGATGAATCCGTCGCGGGCGTTTTTGGATGGAATTTTGAAGTAC
>CAZUEC010000249.1:0-3875 GCA_964618865.1 uncultured Roseibacillus sp.
GTCTCTACATGATGCACCGAATTCAAACTGCGCGAGTTGATAAGGGCGCTCGGATGGTGACCTTTGAGGTGAGGCCTTCGGCGACGGCTTCGGTTTCGGAAGAGTATTTCCCAGTTATGCCGGGTACTGATGGTGCGGTGGCCTTTGCGATGTTGCATACCATCTTAAAGGAGAATTTACAGAACGAGGAATTTTGGAATCGTTGGACGAATTATCCTTTGGCGGATCTGAAGAATGATGTCGCAGACTATACTCCGGAATGGGCAGAGGGAATTAGTGGTGTCCCCGCTGCTGATATCCGTCGAATTGCGATTGAGTTTGCGCAAGCGGCTCCTGCTTGTTGCACGATGTCGAACCGTGGTTCGGCTAAGCATTACAATGGCATGCAGTCGGATCGGGCGATTCGTCTCTTGGATGTTTTAGTTGGTAACGTGGGTAAGCCTGGTGGTTTTTGTCTGAGCTCTCTTCGAGGGTGGGCAAATCGTTATGGACAAGAAGGGTTGCCGAAGTTGTCTCTTCCTGGCCCGAAAGCCAGTGGCCCCAAACCATGGGGAAGAGGGGAAGGTTATAATGAAGAGGCTTTTGCGAAATTGCCCGCAGAGATTCAGGAACGAGTTTTAAATTTTCCGGAGAAATGGAAGAAGGGGTATTTTGGTGAGTTAGCGACTCCCAGTGAGTTCCCTTTGGCGTGGCACTGGTATCAAATGCGAGTGGGACAGCTGGTTTATCCGTATATTAAAGAAGGTCGGCAAAAGGTGAGTGTGTATATGTCGTTCACTTTGGGAGCGGCCTATGGCTTTCCGGAAGCTAATGCGGCGAGGGAGGTGTTACTAGACGAGTCTTTGATTCCTTACCATGTGGCAATTGATATTGGGTACGGAGAGCAGTCGGCGCTTGCGGATTTGATTTTACCAGAGGCGACAAGTTTGGAACGTTGGGATTATCACTCGACGAACAATTACGGGTTGGTGCCTTACACTGGATTGCGTCAACCGTTGGTGGAACCGATGGGAGAATCGAAGTCGATGCAAATTATTTTACGTGATCTTGCTCGTCGAATTGGTGGGGGAATGGAGGAGTATTTCACCTTTGAGAGTGAAGAAGAGTTTTATAAGGAATGGTATAAGAATCTTCCGATGGATTGGGAGGAGTTTAAACGCCGAGGTATTTGGTATGATGAGACGCGAGAAAAGGATTACGAACTTTACGAGCGACCTCTTACTGAAATGGAGCTAGCGGGAACGACAGTGGAGGGTGAGTTGGTGAAGAAGGAGGGGAAGGCTGTTGGTATTATGCAAGATGGCCGTGCCGTTCGAGGATTCCCAACACCCAATCGACGTATTACCGTTTACGATGAAATTTTTCAAACCGCTGCGGAAGCTACGGGGCTGCCTCTGGATGATATCAATGCGAGTCCAGTAGCGAAGTGGGGACCCGTTCCTGAGCACGTGAATCTGAGTGAAGATGAATTTGTCCTCACTACCTTTAAATGGAATGTGCATACCCAAGGGCGTTCGGGGCACTGGAAGTATCATGCGGAAATCGTGCATACTAATCCGGTCTTTATGCATCCTGAGACTGGCAAAAAGCTGGGTCTGAAAGAAGGGGAAGAGATTAAATTAAGTGTTTTCCGACCTAAGGGGCATACCTATCGAGCGAATGAAGAGGGTCCCATGGGGTCTTTTGTCAACCATGTCCGTTTTTTGAAGGGAATGCATCCTCGAGTGGTTGCTTGTTCACATCATGCGGGTCACTGGGAGCATGGTTCGGTGGGACGAGCGGATAACAAAAAAAGCGCACCTAAAGATGGTATTGATTCGAAAGCGGAAGTTGATTCTGCAAGCCAGTCGGATGTCTGGTGGTCGAAGAAAAAGGGCGGAATCGGCGGAGGGGTTGCCTTTAATGATGTTTTGCCTATAAACCCTGCTCCTCTCGTCGGAGGTCAAAATTGGTACGATAATGTGTGTCGCATTGAGAGAGTCTGACAAAACAGCCCAAATCGGACTCTTACGTCTTCTTTCGAGAATTTATCTCAAGGAGGTTGATCGAGAATTCGCTTCTTTTTTAAGTGATTCGAATTGCTTGGAAGTTTTCGGAATGAAGTCTTCGGACTTTTCGACTTGGTCTCAAGAGCTGGAAGAAGAATTAGCGGTGGAGTTTTGTCGTCTTTTTATTACTCCAGGAGTCTGTGTGCCATTAGCGAGTGCTTTCTTGGGAGCGGCAGAAGGTGACTCGAAGGCTAAAGAGAGCACGGTTGCTTTGCTGATTCCTGGGATTTTGGAACAAGTTGGCGTGTCTCTGGAGGCGGAGTTTGCGGAGCTTCCTCAGGATCATCTTTCTTTGCTGTTTTCCCTCTGGGCTTTGTTCTTAGCGGAGGGAGCAGGGGGAGATGATTTTAAAAAGATTTGTCTCGACCCATGGGTTATGGCCTTTGCGGATCGTTTGTATGAAAAAGCGCAACATCCTTTTTATCAGGGATTAGCACAGGTCACAAAAGAGAGTTTACAGAATCATGAATAGATTAGTGAGAGCTTTGCTTTCCAATGAGAGCGTTGCCGAGATGGTGCCGAGAGGTCAGTTGTTTGACGCTGGGGTTGAAGAGAATCAGTCGGTGCGGTCTGAATTGCGAAGGGTTGCTACAAGGCAAACAAAAAAGGCTACTTTCGTTTTGTTAGTAGGAAGTGCTCTATGTGCAGAAGCTGGAGAGCCGGAGCCAGTGGAGGTGGTGTCTGCAGTTGATGGCTCGGATGATTGTCGCTTTTGTGATGCTTTGACGGGATTGGCGAGTCCGATTTATAAGAGCGAGGAGAATCCTTTTATTCAGGATTTTCGTTTTACAGGACGTTTTCATTATCAGTGGGGTCAAGTAGTAGGAACGAGTAATGGGGAGAGCTTTAATGGAGGGGGTGGCGAAATTCGTCGTTTGTGGGGAGGGGTGAAGTTTAAGGCTTTCAATCGCTTGGATGTTCTGGCGACGGGGCGTTTTAGTGAGCAGGGTTTTCGAAATCATGATATCCAGTATAATGAGATCGATTTTTTAAGTGCGGATTTCCGCATAGGAGATATTGGTCCCATTAAGAATGCCAAGTTAGGTTTTGGTCGTTACCGACTTGATTTTGGAAGGGAGTGGCACATCAGTGCAAACACGATTCGGACGCCGGAGCGTTCTCCTATTTTTGATCGTTTCATTCAGCCTCGTGCGACGGCGGTTCGTTTCAAAGGGGATATATGGGGACTGAACTTTACCTTAAATTACGCGACTGCGACCGATAGTCGTGGAGTGGCTGAATTCAACAGCGGTGAAGCTTTTCACTTTGCGACCAAGTGGAAGGCACTGGGTGGGGAGTGGTTTGCAGATGGTTATGTGGTCTACGCTGATGAGGAAGACGATGAGTTGTTTAATTTTGATAAGGCCTTTTCGCTGGCTTATGAGTGGAAGGCGGCAGATTGGACGATGTTTGTGAACGGAGTATGGGGAGATGTTGGTAGCGAGCAGATTTGGGGGGTGGTCGGTATGGCACATCGCTTAATTTATAAGGATAAAGTGGAGGCTGTTTTGCGCTATCAATTTGCGGGTGCGAGTGATGATTTGATTCGAATTGGGGGACGGGCGTCGAGAAACTTAGCGGGGATTCGGGACCTTTCGCTGGATCTTGGTGATGTTGCTCAAAATGCTTACGTTGGACTGAATTTTTACGGTTGTGGGTTTGGTTCGAAGCAAGATTCGACCTTATTGGTGGGATTGGAGTGGGATAAGGTAACTGGGAGCGAACAAGATTTTGAGGCGTTGACGTTGTGGACTAATTACCGGATCTACTTCTAGACCATTTTTCAAAAGTCTATTCGTTTATCGAGTTTTTTTAAGGTTTGAAAGT
>CAZUEC010000250.1:0-3868 GCA_964618865.1 uncultured Roseibacillus sp.
AGGCGAGAGTTGACGTCTGAGAAGGAAGTCGCCACAGCCAAGCTCTGAGCATTGAAAAGCCCAGGAAGGAGAGAGTTGCCGCCGAGTTGAGCGGGAGTGACGCCCGTGATTTCTGCTAAAAGCTTCGCTAAAACAGCATCCTCGAAGGATTCAAAGCCTTCCGAAAGAATGACGAAAGAGTTGTCTCCGGCGACAATGTTATCGAGGAAATATTGTTCAAGTGGGGTTGGAGTTGAAGGATCAGAGCGGGGGGAGTCAATCACGACCCCGTTGATGGTATCGACGCCGTTAGCGAGAGCGTTATCTCGCGCTGCACTATCATCTGGAGCGAAGCCTTGTCCGTCTCCGGAAACATCAATGACAACCCGTTCTCCTTCGTAGACGTTTCCGGCTAGTAAATTGGTAGCGAGGTTGATTCCTGTGTCTGGGCTTGTTCCTCCACTTTTTTCATCGGTCATTCTATACCTTGTTCCGGCTGAGTAGAGCCAAACCTGTTAGCAATTAACCGGTAATTCTGGGATTGCTCATGTCTGAAGAAATGCCACCAAAATAATTGAGAGGTAAAGATGTAGAATGACAGGTTTGTTTTGAACTAAGCTTCTATTGAGAAGTCTCGAGTTGTTCTTTAAGGACGTCCAATGTCAGGTTGGCAAGAGTAAGGCCGAAGCTGCCAATGATGGGGGTCGAGGTTCCGTAGCCGGCGTCGCAACGCAATCCGGGATTGAGGTTGTCTGGGCGCTCTTTGGAGATGCAGCCATCTGCAGTTGGGTAGCGAGGTTCTTCAGAGGAAAAGACGGCAAGGATGCCGAATTTTTTGGCTTTTTTGCCGCCCGCAGGGAACCGGTATTGTTGGCGAAGGTTTTTACGTACTTGTAAGAGGAGGGCGCAACCATGGGTGCGGGAGAGGTCGGCGGTTGCGATTTTGTCGATTTGCACTCGCCCACCGGCGCCTCCCGAGGTGAGCACGGGAATTTTATGCTCGTGGCAAAGGGCTAAGAGGAGGCATTTGGCTTTGATGGCATCTAGGGCGTCAATGACGACATCGCCTGCTTCTGCTAGGATTGCAGTGGCGGTTTTCTCGGTGAAGAATTCTTGTCGGCAATGAACTTCAATCTCGGGATTGATGGCTCTGAGCCGCTGGGCCATGACTTCGACCTTTGGCTGGCCGACGGTATCGACGAGGGCGTGGAGTTGGCGATTGGTGTTAGTCAGACAGAGATCATCCAAGTCGATCAAGGTGAGTTGCCCAACTCCCGAACGGGCGAGAGCTTCTGCGACCCAACAGCCAACGCCTCCAACACCGATAATAGTGACGTGGGAGGAGTGAAAGGCTTCCAGAGCGGCGGTGCCATAGAGACGGGCGATGCCAGAAAAACGAGCGAGAAAGGATTCGGTCACGGAACAAAAAGAAGGATGTCCGGGAGGGAATACAAAATGGCGGAGGAGGTGGGATTCGAACCCACGGTACCTTGCGGCACGCCGGTTTTCAAGACCGGTGCATTCGACCACTCTGCCACCCCTCCGGTGATTTAGCGTCGAGGCGGGGACAATGGGCAAAGTTATCGCGAAGAGCAAGAAAAGGTCGTGTTTTGAATCAAAAAAAGTCCTACCACCCGTAAAATCAAGGGTTGGACTTCGCGAAATGCCAGTTAGGGTTTCGCGCGTGCGCGCTGTAGCGGTCAAACCAGAAAAAAACGAGTTTTGTGAATTGGCGAAACAGGGAAATATCGTCCCAGTTTACGCCCAATTGGCAGCGGACTTCGAAACCCCCTTGTCGGCCTATTTGAAAATCCGGGATGGACGTTGGGGCTTTTTGTTGGAAAGTGCGGAAAGTACCGATGCGAGCGGCCGATGGTCATTGGTCGGGACCAGCCCGCGAGGAGTTTTTCGTTCGGATGGAACCTCTTGTTCTATGGCTTGGGCTGAGAAGGAGAAAGAAGACCTTCAAGGCGATCCTCTAGCAGAATTAGAAAAAGTGATGGCTCGCTACCAAGTGGTCGAGCATGGAGATGCGCCTCCTTTTTTTGGAGGGGCAGTTGGTTTTCTTGGCTATGATGCGGTGCGAACCTTTGAACCTAGTATTCAAGTGACACCTGAGGATGATTTAGGCTTACCGGAATCACTCTTTATGATTGTGGGAGAGGTTCTTATTTTTGATCATAAACTGAGACGTTTGCTCGTGGTCGCAAATGCCTTTTTGGATGATTTTGAATCTCCAGAAGAAGCTTGGAAGGATGCTCGGCAACGAGTGGCTGCTTTGGAAGAGATGCTTGCTCGTCCCTTACAAGTTCCAGCCTTGAACGGTTTAGTCGATTTTGAAACACCCGAAGCACGTAGTAATGTCACTCGAGAACGTTACGAAAATAATGTTCGCAAAGCGCAAGAATTTATCGCGGCAGGGGATGCCTTTCAAATTGTTCCCAGTCAGCGATTTGAAACTGATTTTACAGGAGCTGCCACGGACCTTTACCGAGCACTTCGCCATGTGAATCCGTCTCCCTATCTCTTTATCTTAGAATTGGATGGATTTTCTTTGGTGGGGAGTTCTCCAGAAGTACATGTTCGCGCCACGGAAGGACGGATCGACATTCGTCCTATTGCGGGTACTCGTTGGAGAGGAAAAACTGAGGAAGAGGATCAGGCCCTTGCTGACGATCTCTTAGCTGATAAAAAAGAATGCGCCGAGCACCTGATGCTCGTTGATTTAGCACGTAATGATGTTGGACGAATTTCAAAATTTGGAAGTGTTTCGGTCGATGATTTCATGATTGTCGAACGATATAGCCATGTCATGCACATTGTTTCTAATGTGAGCGGAACACTCGATGGGACGCATAGTAGTTATGATGTCCTCCGTTCCACCTTTCCCGCTGGAACAGTGAGTGGAGCTCCCAAGATACGGGCCATGCAAATCATCAACGAGTTGGAAACGACGAAACGAGGCTCCTATTCGGGAGCGGTGGGTTATTTTGGCTGGGATGGCAATCATGATTCCTGCATTGCCTTGCGAACAGTCCTGCTCAAGGACGGTAAAGCCTATGTGCAAGCAGGTGCCGGAGTGGTAGCTGATAGTGTCCCCGCTTCAGAATTCGAAGAAACCGCAAATAAGGCGGCGGGGATGATGCGAGCTATTGGTCTCGCCAAGACTCTTTTAAAATCCGAAAACGCTTAAGTAATCATGCTTTTGGTCATCGATAACTACGATTCTTTTACTTATAATCTCGTCCAATACTTTGGGGAATTGGGAGCTGAAATGAAGGTCATTCGCAATGATGAACTCTCCCTTGAAGAGATTACGGCTCTTGCTCCTGAAAAAATTGTCATTTCACCCGGACCATGTACGCCAAATGAAGCAGGGGTCAGTGTTGCAGCCGTAGAACGCTTTGGAAGTGAAGTGCCTATTCTCGGAGTGTGCTTGGGCCATCAATCCATCGCGCAAGCTTTTGGAGGAGAGGTCGTGAGGGCAGATCGTCTGATGCACGGTAAAACTTCCATGATGTATCATGAAGGAAAGAGTGTCTTTGCGGGGCTTTCTCAACCTTTCGAAGCGACACGATATCATTCTCTGATCGTGAAAAAAGAGACTCTCCCTGATTGCTTGGAAGTGACTGCTTGGACGGAAGCTGGAGAGATCATGGGACTCAAACATAAAGTTCAAGAGATCCATGGTGTCCAGTTTCATCCCGAGTCTATTTTGACTGCCGAAGGGAAAAAATTACTCGCCAACTTTCTCGATCGCTAAAGAACCTTATTGTGAATTACGAACAGAAAATGCGGAAACAATTCGCCGACCAGAGTTCTCGTCTGATGAAAGGCTTAGACCATTTTTCAAAAGTCTATTCGTCTATCGAGTTTTTTTAAGGTTTGA
>CAZUEC010000251.1:0-3859 GCA_964618865.1 uncultured Roseibacillus sp.
GGCAGGGGCAGGGAGAAGGAACGCAATCTAGTCAAGGTGCGGGAGGGTCTGGAGCAGGGTCTTCGAGTTTGGAGGCTGCGATTGCGGCCTTAGAAACTACTGGAGATGAAGAACTCAAGAGAATTGCTAAGGGTCTTACTGAGACTCCCGAGTTTGGGGTGGTTGATGAATTGGATGCGGCGGCAGCTCGGATTTCTGATTTGATGGCTCAGTTAATGGGGGCGGCTTCTCTGAGTGATTCTAAAGAGGTTCCGGGAGTTTATCGACGAACGGTGGAAGATTATTACCGGGCTCTTTCCGATGATGAGTAATAAGCGGAAATTTTTATCTGCGAAAATTTGTTTTCTAGCTCTTTTGGCTAGTTCGAATTTTTCCTTTGCGGACGGATTTTCTGTGAATGAAAATCCACCTCGGCGCGAGGGTGATTCTCCGGCTTTGATGCTTTCGAAGGTGACTCCTGCGATTGTTAGTGTTTTTCCGGCTCGAATTCTTCGGGAAGAAAAATTAACTGCGAAAGAGGCGCGAGAACGTTTTTTTAATCGTGATTTTGCTCCCAAAGAAGGAGAGAAGCAAGAGGCTGGAGTAGGGTCGGGGGTTCTTATTTCCTCGGATGGCTTTGTGATTACTAATGCCCATGTGGTGGAGCTGGGCAATGGGGCTTTGGCCGATGCGGTGAGTGTAGAGTTGACGGATCGACGGCGTTTTTCGGCTCGAATTGTGGGTTCTGATTCTGCGAGTGATATTGCGCTTTTGAAAATTGAAGGGGAAGGTTTTCCTTTTCTTACTTTTGCGGATAGCGATCATCTTTTGGTTGGAGATCCGGTCTGGGCGGTTGGAAATCCGTTCAAGATTGGACTGACTGCGACGGCAGGAATGGTTTCGGCTCTGAAGCGGACTGGTTTGGCGATTACGGGCCGGGGAGGGTATGAGGCTTTTATTCAAACGGATGCTCCAATTAATCCGGGTAATAGTGGCGGTGCTTTGGTGGATCATGAAGGGCGGTTGATTGGAATTAATACTGCGATCTGGGGAGGGTTGCGGGCTAATGTGGGAATTGGTTTTGCGGTTCCGGCTAACTTTGCAAGGCATGTGGCGGAACGATTGCAAGAAGATGGTAGGGTGATTCGAGGTTTTTTAGGTTTGCGAGTGACAGAGTTGACACCAGAAGTCGCTGAGAAGGCCAAAATCGATCGAATTATGGGAGCGACAGTGGAGGAGGTTCTTGCTGGTGGGCCAGCTGCGCAAGCGGGTTTGAAGGAAGGTGATGTTGTGTTAAAGGTTTTTGATAAAGAGGTGATTGATTCTGGATATTTTCGTTTGTTAGTTTCATTGCCGAAGCCTGGGAATGAGCTTGTTTTGACTGGGAGAAGAGGGGGGGAAGAAAAAGAGTGGAAACTTGTTTTGGGAGAGTCTGAGAATTTTTTCGAAGAAGAGGCGAAGGATTTTGAGATTTCGGTATTGCCGGGAGTGCGTTTGAAAAAAGTGGAAGAGGGTTTGCAGGTTGTTTCTCTTGGAGAAGAGATTGATAAGTCGATTCGCAGTCGATTGAAGAAGGATATGATTTTGATAGAAGCTAACGGGAAAGCTCTCAAAGATTTTAAAGATGAGGATTCGTTACGCTCAGGGGTGAATCGGCTTAAGGTTTTGCAGGATGGAAAAAAGGTGATCTTGTCTTTGAAATTGAAATAAAAAATGGGGAAAAATCTGGAAAGCTGGTGGGGGCAGTTTGAATGGGCTCCAGTTTGGGGGGTTACTCCTGCTCTGGTGTTGGGTGGGCTGGCAATTTTATTGGCATTTTGGATTTCGCTGAGTAGTCGAGTTCTGAAACCCGGATGGGGACGGGTGTTGGTGGGTTTGTTTCGTTTTTTGTTTATAGTGGTGTTGGTTGTTCTGCTTTGGAATCCGGTGCGTAAGGATGAAGTGAAGAAGGAGCCTGGGGCGACGGTTTTTCTAGTGGATCGCAGTAGAAGTATGGGTTTGGGTGAAGAGTCGCGTCTCGCAAAGGCTAGGGCGTGGTCGGAGCGGGTCGGGAGAAGGATGGATGAGGTGAGTTTTTTTTCTTTTGCGGACGATGTGCGTGCCGATGACTTGGAGGAATTAAAGGTGGAAGGTGGGCCTACTTTTTTAGCTGCTGCTTTGCAAAGAGCTGGGGAGGAGGCTGGCTCGGAGGGCCAAGTGGTGGTGGTGAGTGATGGCTGTGGGCACGATCGGCGGGAGTTGCCGTTGGTTTTGAAGGAGTTGGATTCTCGAGGAGTGAAGGTTTACGGTAAGGTGGTTGGGGAAAATGATCCGGTGGGGAATGCTTGGTTGGCTGATTTACGAGTCGCTCGGATGGCGAAGCCGGGTCAGTCCCTTCCGATCGAAGTGACAGTGGGAATGGATGGGCTCAATGACCGTCGTGGGATGTTGAGATTACGTAATGGAAAGGGAGAGCTTGTTCAGGAGGAAGAGGTTGCTTTGGAAGGTGGAAAATTTGGGATGAGGATGGAAATGGTGACTGGATTACGGACTGAGAATTGGGAGTTGGCTTTAGAGGAGGTGGAAGGGGATAGGCGAGAGGAAGATAATCGAGTTTTGTTTTCAGTGAAGGTGAGCGATCCTAAGCTAAAGGTGCTTTATCTAGAGGGGACTCATGCGATGAGGTTGGTGACTAGCGATGAGCAGAGTGGTTGGTGGAATGAATGTGAAATCAAGACTCGTTCTTGGGATGCGGCAGGTGATATTGAGTGGTCTCTTTTTACGCCGCTTTCTCAGTATGCGAGAGAGGAAAATCTTTATCGAGTGAAGGGGTTTGCAGATGGGCGTTTTGTTTTTGATCAGTCGCGAGCGTTTCCCAAAACAAGGAAGGAGCTTTTTGAATATGATGTTGTTATTTGTGGGGACATTCCGCAGGGGAATTTCTCGAAAGAGCAAATGGATTGGTTAGTGGAGTTGGTTACAAATCGAGGAGGGGGGTTTTGTATGATTGGGGGTTATACTTCTTTTGATTCTGGTGCTTATGATCAGACTCCGATCGAAAAGATTACGCCGGTTGATATTCTGTATCACGGTTACGGTTATAACAATGCGGTGATGTCTATGGTGATTCCTGAGACAGCAAGGAAACATCCGATTTGGAGAATTTCTGAAGATGAGAAGGAGAATGAGAATATTCTCGCGCTTCACCCTTTGTTTTTGGGCTATCACGATATTCAACGGGCTAAGCCGGGGGCAACGATCTTGGGGTTGCGGGAAGATGGGGAAGGTCCGTTAATTGCGGTGCAAAAATACGGGAAGGGGCGTTCGATGGCTTTTCTTTCGGATACGAATGGTGGCTGGGCGCGCACTTATGTGACTTGGCAGAATCCGAATAATTTAGCCAGTACGGAGGGGAGCCATCGGGAGCTTGGTCATGGGGTCGATATTTTGTATAAAGCGCATGATGTGGAGGGGTTGGGTCCGGCTCAAACTCCTCATCCTTGTGAGTATGTCGGTAAGTTTTGGGTGAATGTGGTACGGTGGTTGGGAGAGAAGAGTCAGCGACTTGGGGAGCAGGATCTTCTCTTACGTAGTGAGATGGTGGTTGTGGAGCGGGGTGGAAAAATCAAGTTGAGTGCGGAAATTTTAGCGCCCATTGAGCCGGCTCTTTTAGCTGATGTGTCGGTAAGGGCTTCTTTAGTAGGGCAAATACGCGAGGAGCCGTTGTTATGGAATCGTGAACGTCGTGAGTTTGTGGGGGAGTTGAAGGTGCCGGAGATGGAGAAGGGTTCGGTTGTGGAGGTGGCGGTGGTTGCGGAAGCTGAGGGGTTGGAGTTTAGGGATCAGATCAAAGTGGGTTTGTTGGAGGTTGATCCAGAGTTGCTGGAGACTGATCCTGATG
>CAZUEC010000252.1:0-3858 GCA_964618865.1 uncultured Roseibacillus sp.
TCAAACCTTAAAAAACTCGATAGACGAATAGACTTTTGAAAAATGGTCTAACCAAAAAAAGAAAAAGCCCTACTTCAAAAACAAATCCGACAACTTCTTCGCCATCGTCACCGTATTGCGATGAAGCTTAGCAGTCCCCTCAGTGGTGCGATTGTATCCTCCCCCATAAAGCACTGCCACCGGAATCCGATTGCGTAAAAAAGCACTCAAAATCACCTCATCACGACGTTGCAAATCCTTTACCGATAGTAACATTTGTCCAAAACGGTCATTACGATGATTATCCGCTCCTGCAATCCAGATAACTAAATCCGGAGAAAAAACATCCAAAGCAGCAGCTAAAGAAGTAAACAACTGCTTGAGATACATCTCCCCCTCCACATAACGCACCGTCTCAACATCCATCGAAGACACCTCCTTGCCGGAAGGATAGTTCTTCCCGACATGGATTGAGTAAGTATAGACCTTCGGATCATCCGCCATCAACGAAGCCGTTCCATTCCCCTGATGAGCATCGGTATCGACAACCATGATCTTGATCCCAGGTCGCTTAAGTTGCACATCCTTAATCGCAATCGCAACATCATTGAATACACAGTAACCCTCACCATGACTCCGAAAAGCGTGATGAGTTCCACCCGCCAAGCAAATAGCAATCCCATCTTGCAAAGCCGCATGACAAGCCTGTCGAGTTGCCTCCACCTCCGTAGAACTACGCTCAAAAAGACGACCGTTCACTGGCAACCCGATCCGCAACTGCTCCTTACGATCTAACCGCCCTAAATAAATCTTCTGTAGATAACTCTCATCGTGAACGCGTCGCAAAATATGCTGATCCGCAGATCGAACTTCCACGATATCCTCGCCTCGCACCACCCCACCATCAATGAGCATATCTTTGGACACCCGAAACTTATCCATCGGAAAAGGATGATCCGCAGGAAGCTCAAGTTCGAATTCTGGTGAGTAGAAACACCGCATAAAGAGATGGCTAAACTAACCTTCTCAATCTCGAAGCGCAAACCCGCATCTGTCCAGTTTTCTCCCCCTCCAAAATCACCCTCTTACATTTTAGACTTCTCGCTCGGAAGAATCTCTCGGAAAGCAGCGTAAAAGAGAAATGCCTCTTTCTACTCGCCGAACTTTTCTAACCTCCTCTCTTGGCACCAGCATAGGTCTCAGCACCCTTTCTCACGCCCAAGAAACCACTTCCAAAGAGAACCCAAAACCACCCGCCTCCCCCCTTCTCCATGGAGCCCCCCATCTCTACAAATTTCAACTGGGAGAAGCTGAACTTTGGTCCATTTCCGATGCCTATTTCATGATTCGACAAGGAATCGACTTAATGTGGCCCGAAGAAGCACGCCCTGACATGACAAAACTCCTGAAAACAGAAGGCCGAAAATCCGAACTAGGAATCCCCCTCTACGCCAACGTCCTCGTAGTCAAAACAGACCAAGAAACCGTCATCTTCGATGCCGGTTTTGGCGGCCCAGAAAACAACCGTAAAGGCTGGCTCACAAGTGGACTCGCCCTCGCAGGGATTTCACCCGAATCCATCACCGCTGCTTTTCTCAGTCACTCCCACAGCGATCACCTCAACGGCTTCGTCAAAGAAAGTCACCCCGTCTTTCCCAACGCAGAACTTCATCTCTTGCAAGCTGAGCTCGATTTTTGGCAAAGCCCTCAGCCCGACTTCTCAGAAACCAAAAGAAACCAAAAGCAAATCCCCGGCATGATCCAAACCGTTCGAGAACACTTCGACATCTTAGCCCAAAACCTCCAACCCCATGCTCAAAAAACAACCCTCCTCAACGGACTCGTAACCATCGAACCCGCCCCAGGCCACACCGCCGGCCATGCCGCTTTTCGCATTCGCTCTGGAAAAGAAGAATTACTTCACCTCATGGACCTCGCCCATCATGACCTACTCATGTTTGCCAATCCCAACTGGACCATTGGCTTCGACCACCACCCTCAGCAAGCAGTCGCCACCCGCAAAACCTTCTGGGCCCAAGCCGCCGCGCAAGGCACCCGTTGCTTCGGATTTCACCTCCCTTTCCCAGGGATTGGACGCCTCGTCTCATCTGGCCAAGGCTATCGCTGGGCCCCAGAACCGTGGCAATGGTAGCCTCCTCAGAACGCAAAAAAGCGGCCCCAATGAAGCCGCTCTCTCAAAAAAATGAACGAATCAGAGTCCTTTACTTCACTCCCTTTTTAGAAAGCTTCGTTCCCTTCGTAGTACCCTGGCGTGCCTTAAACTTAGGATCAGTCTTATTGATCACATAAAGAGTGCCCTTACGTTTGACAACCTGACATCCTGCATGGCGGCGCTTCATCGAAGCCAATGAACTCAAAACTTTCATAACTTTTCCCGTGAGGGAGGGGGAAACTACTCCCCAGAATCATCCTGTAAAGGCAAAACCGATCCTAGTTTTCAGTCTTTTTCCTCTATCGAGAAGTCAAACTCCCCTCCGGAATCGCCTCCTCCAAGAGACCAAGATAAACCCCACGCGGAACCTCCATCCCCCCAAATTGCTTGAGATGCTCCGTTAACCACTGCGTATCCAACAAAGTCATCTCCTCCTCCCGCATCCACTCCACCAGCTTCACCAACGCAATCTTACTTGCATCACTTTTGCGGCTAAACATCGACTCCCCAAAAAAGGCATTGCCCAAACGCACCCCATAGAGCCCACCCTGCAACCCCTCTTCATCCCAACATTCAAAACTATGCGCAAACCCCAACTCAAAAAGAGAACAGTAACTCTCCAGAATATTCTTATCAATCCAAGTCTCCTCCCGCTCCGCACACCCCATCATCACCTCCCGAAACGAAGTATCACGCCTCACTTCAAAAGGCTCCTTGTGAAGACTTTTGCGCAACCCACGCGGAATATGAAAACGCTCATCAACAGGGATAACTCCCCGCTTTTCAGGCGAAAACCAAAAAATCTCCCCCTCTTCCGCCATCGGAAACACTCCCTGAGCATAAGCTCCGAGTAGAATATTTGGTGGAATTTGCGGCACAGCGTCATTTCAATACCCAAAGGCATCCTTTCAATCTACAATCTTCTCCATGAAGAAATTAATTATCGACCTCGCCACCCTCCCCGAGGAAGGAAAAAAAATCGCAGGCACGATCGACGCCTCCATCTTTCAGCTCTCCGAACGCGACCCTCAGCCCAAAGGCCCACTCGCGTTTGAACTGCAAGTTCAACGCTTCGAAAGCGAAGTCCTCTTACAAGGAAAACTCTCATGCCCGTTTGAGTTCGAATGCGTTCGAACCTTACACCCCTTCTTAAAAACCATCTCCCTGCCAGCCGCCGCAGTTGCCATAGAAGTCGGAAATTTCGGCGAAATCGACGCCACCGAAGCCCTCAGAGAAGAGCTTTTACTCGAAATCCCCAATCACCCAACCTGCGAAATCGCCGACGACCCCACCAAGTGCGAAATTAATCCTCTCTATTTAGCAGTAGACAAACCCCACCCGAATGAGGTAGACCCTGCGCCCCGCGAGGAAAAGGACGACCGCTGGTCAGCATTGGACTCTTTTCAAGCGGATCAATCTTAACACTCTCTCAACCATGGCATCTCCAAAACGAAGAACCTCCAAAATGAAGCAAAAAATGCGCCGTGGGGCAAACCGCTGGCGCGCTCCCCTTCTCAAGGAATGTCCTGAATGCGGCAGCCGCGTCCCTGGACATATCGCTTGCCCCTCCTGTGGCACCTACCGCGATCGTCAAGTCCTCGATGTCGACGTCGTCTGATTTCAGACTACTGACTCACTAACTCGATTTTTGCGGCGACGGTTCCCTCCGTCGCCGTTTTTATTTCCCAAAGCTATGATTATTGCTC
>CAZUEC010000253.1:0-3856 GCA_964618865.1 uncultured Roseibacillus sp.
CTCAAGAAATTCTCTCTCGGCGATAAACGAACGAACTTTTGGAAAACGGTCTAACATGAGCGTCCGCCATCGAAGTTGGCGGGGGAGTCGTGCTCGAGGTCAGAGGATTGGCGGGAAGGGTTTCTCCAGGTCAGGATTCCTTCTAAGATGATCCAGGCTTCAAGGGCGACGGTGGCGAGAGCTAAGGTGCTGAGTAGGAGGTTGGGTTTGTTGCCTGTGAGCCAAGCGGCGTCTCCGTGGAAGAGGTTGAGGGCCATGGCAATTCCTGGCAGAATGAGCATGAGGATTGCGGGAGGAATGATGAACCAGAAGGGGGCTTTTTTCTGTCGGAGCCAAAAGAGGATGACGAGGAAGGCGATGCCTCCTAGGAGTTGGTTGGTGGCTCCGAATAAGGGCCAGAGGAGAAGCCCTCCTTTGCCGAGGTTTGCGAGTTCCCATTCTTGACCTGGAGCAGGCATGGCGGCGATGAGGCCGGCGATGAGAACGGCGAAGATTGTGGCGAGGTGCTTGTTTGTGAGGGGTTTGATTTTGAGTTGAGCGGCGAGTTCTTGAGTCACGTATCGTTGTAGTCGGCAGGCGGAGTCGAGTGTGGTGGCGGCGAAGGAGGCGACAAAAACGCCCATGATGGCGATCGCGAAGGAGGCAGGGAGGCCAAGAGCTTTGAGGAAGTTTGCGGCTCCATCGACGAAGGCTCCTACTTTTGCGGCGAGTCCTGTAGAGCTTTCCCAAGTGGCATATCGAGCTTGGTAGGCGGCTTCTCCGGTGAGGAGAGAGTTGGTCTGGACGCCGTTGACGACTTCTGGAATTCCAAGGCCAAGTCCTGCTACGCAAGCGAGGATGACGATAGTAGCGAGAAAGCCTTCGGTGAGCATGGAACCATATCCGATGAAGTGGGCATCGGTTTCGTTGCGCAGCTGTTTGGATGAAGTGCCGGAAGAGACGAGGCAATGGAATCCTGAGATGGCACCGCAGGCGATGGTGATGAAGAGGAAGGGAAAGAGGAAGGGGGCGCCTTCTGGATTGAGGCGGAGAGCGGGGGCGGAGATTTTGAGGCTCTGGGTTCCTGCTCCTTGGTCGAGTCCAAAAAAAGCGGCTATGATGAGGCCGAGAAAGACGAGGGCGAGGGAGGAAACTAGTTGGAGGGAGTTGATGTAATCTCGTGGTTGCAGGAGGAGCCAAACGGGGAGGACGGAGGCGAGGTAAGAATAGAGAAGGAGAAGAATGACCCAAGAGATGATGGGCCAACTGGCTAGCCAGGTATTGAAATTTTGGAGAAGGCCAACGTTTCCATAAAAGACGCTGAGATACATTAAGGTGAGGGAGAGGAGGGAAGGAAGAAGGAGGTTGATTCCTTTGCGGTGCAGGAGGCCTCCAATGAGGAGGGCGAGGGGGATTTGGATGAAGCAAGGAAAGATGGCGTGTGGATAGGTCTTGAAGACGGCGGCGATGACGAGTCCGAAAATGGCGAGAACGATGGTGAGAGCGAGAAATAAGATGGTTAGAAAGAGCAGTCTTGCGCGTGAGGAGAGAACGCGACCGGCGACTTCGCCTACGGTTTGTCCTTTGTTGCGCAGGGAGACTACGAGGGCGCCTAAATCATGAACGGCGCCAATGAAGATGGAGCCAAAAAGAACCCAAAGCAAAGCTGGAACCCAGCCCCAGATGACGGCGAGGGCGGGTCCTACGATGGGACCTGTGCCGGCAATGGAGGTGAAGTGGTGACCGAAGACTACTGACTTTGCGGTTGGGACGTAGTCGGTGCCGTCTTCTAGGGCGATGGATGGGGGAGTGCGTTTGGAGTCGAGTTGGAAAATTTTTTTGGAAAGCCATTTGCCATAAGTGTGATAGGCCACCAAGTAGGCTACAAAAGCGGCGAGAGCGATGAGAAGAGTTACCATTGGGAAAAATACGTTTGAAAAGCCCAGAGCAGGAACGGGGTCTTTTTTTAGACGTCTTTAGTGGTCCCAGCTAGTCTGGAATTCGATTTTCGGGCGACAGAAAGGGTAAGATGTGGCAGACAAAAGGGGTGAGTGAAACTGACTTCGAGGGTTCTGACCTTTCCGAGAATCCTGACTCTTTAACTCTGGGAGAGGAGGAGGTTCGTCCTTGGGGGCCTTGGTGGAGTCTCTTTTGGGCTTTTGTGGTGATTTGTGTTTGGCAGTTGTCTCAGCTGGTGGTGGTGTCGTTTTTGTCGTTTCGGCAATCGGGAGCGGAGGGAGTCTCGCAGGATGGCTTAGCGGCATTCATGGAGACGGTGTTGCAAGATGGCGATGTTGTGGGGCTGATGAGTTTTGTGACTGCGGTGATCGCTTGTGTGATGATTTTGGCCATTGTCAAAGTGCGCGGAACGACTTTAGCGCAAGGTTTGGCTTTGCGAGCGCCTCGGAAATGGTGGATGTGGTTATTGGTGTTTCCGACCTGGTTTGTAGGAATGCTTGTGATTGGGTTTTTGGTGAGCCCATTCCAAGGTGACCAGGCGGCTGCGGACCAAGCGAATATTGCTACGATGGTGGAGGGGACTCATTATCTGGTTTTGTTGCTGTTAGGGGTTTCGGTGGGTGCTCCTTTGTTCGAAGAGTTTCTTTTTCGAGGATTGTTACACGAAGGGTTACGACAGTCAGTGATCGGGCCGATTGGTTCGGGGATATTGACGGCGGCATTTTTCTCACTGATGCATTCTCAATATCAAGATCCAGCTGCTTTTTTGGTGCTCTTTTTATTAGGAGGGCTCTTTACTTTAGTAAGGGAGGTGAGTGGGAGTTTGTGGATCTCGGTGGCGATGCATGCGATCCAGAATACGATGGTTACTGGGATGATGTTCTTGGCGGTCCATGATTACGTGCCGGCAGATAAGTTGCCTGAGGATTTGCGTCAAATTTTTGAGTCGGAGGAGCAGCCGGCTGCGGTGGCAGAGTAGGTTGCACAATCGGCTGTTTGGTGACGGGGGCTTATTCAATGGGTTTGAATTCGGGATTGAGTTGAGTGGGAACAGGGGCATTTGTGTTTGTTCGCCAATTTTCTAACAAAGATAGCAGTTCTTTTGTTTTTTCGGGGTGTTGGTGGGCGAGGTTGTTTTTTTCGGATGGGTCATTCGAAAGGTGATAGAGTTCGAGGCCTTGGTCTTCGAAGTATTGATGAAGTTTCCAAGGGCCGCTGCGAACGACAGAGCCCGGTCGAGTTCGAAAGAGGGGGTCACGAGTTTCGCGACTGTTTTTTTGATAGGCTTGTAAGTAGATGGGGAAGTGCCAGAAGAGAGGGCGAGCAGGGAGAGTTTTTTTATCGATGAGGAGGGGGAGTAAGTTGATGCCGTCGAGAGTTTTTTGGGAAGGGGGGGCAATACCTGCGGCGGCTAAGAAGGTCGGGAAGAGGTCGAGATTGGTGATGGGTTTTTTGTGAATTTGTCCGGGTTGGATGGTTCCTTGCCATGAGAAGAAGAAGGGTTCTCGAATGCCGCCTTCGTAGTAACTTCCTTTGCCGGCGCGCAAGGGGGCGTTGGAGGTGAAGTTTTCATGTCCGCCGTTGTCTGAGGTGAAGACGAGAAGGGTGTTTTCGAGGAGTTTTTCTTCTTCCAGAGCGCGCACGATTTGACCAACGGCGAGGTCTAGGGATTGGATCATGGCGGCGTATTCGGGATGATGATGGCGATCGTTGCCTTCTTTTTTTTGGAATTTTTTGAGGAGGTCTTTGCGTCCCTGTATGGGGGTGTGGACGGTGTAGGTGGCGAAGGAGAGAAAAAAGGGTTTCTCTTGATGTTGGCGGATGATTTTGACTGCTTCTTTTGCGAGTCGGTCGGTGAGGTATTCGCCGGTGTTTTTGTTTTCAATATTGGGATAGTGATAAGGAGAGTGGTATCCTC
>CAZUEC010000254.1:0-3852 GCA_964618865.1 uncultured Roseibacillus sp.
TGTGAGGCAGCAATGTCTCCGAGGGTTCGAATCCCTCTCTGTCCGCCAGACCCCACCCCAGTTGACTGGGGTGGGGTCTGGCTTTTTCAGAGAGGGCCGAGAACCCTGCGAGCCTTAGGCGAACGGGTTTGAACGCTGTCTTTGCGCAAAGCAAAGAATTTTAAGCTGCCGAGCAAAGCGAGTGAATTTGCGTAGCCGCTCTCTGTCCGTCAGCTTTTGTCCGTATTGCGAGCTTGTGATATGGGTTCATGTTTTCCCGGCATGTCCTTAATAGACAAGGAGTCTGCATCTCTGATTCAGAGACGGGCTCAGGCTGGTTACTGCTTTTGGGCTTTAACTCTGAAAAGAAGATTTCGTTTCAGCCATTTGGATATGATTTGGTGGGGAGTTCTGACTTTGAGGCGAGATTATTCTGGAGTTTGGAGGTCGGGAATGGATCGCTAATCTTTCTTTTTGAGCTGAGGGAAGAGGACGACGTCTCGAATGGTTGGTGCTCCGGTGAGCATCATGATGAGGCGGTCGATGCCAATGCCAATGCCACCGGCGGGGGGCATTCCGTGTTCGAGAGTCTCGATGAAGTCGTAGTCGACTCGTTGTTCTTCTTCTCCTCCGGCTTGATGTTCGAGTCTTTCTTTTTGGACGTCGGGGTCGTTGAGTTCGGAGTATCCGGGGGAGATTTCCTGTCCGTTGATGATGAGTTCATAGACTTCGACGGTTTTGCCACCGGGGGTGACTTTGGCTAGGGGGATGAGCTCGCTGGGAACGCGAGTGACAAAGCAGGGGTCGAAGGTGTGTTCTTCGACTTTCTTTTCGAAGACTTGCTGAATGACTTCGTAGTCTTCCATCCCTTCCGAAATTTGGATTCCTAGATCACCACACTTAGCACGGCGGGCTTCGGGGGTGATGTCGAAGAAGTCATCACCGGCGACTTCTTTGACGAGGTCATGATAGTTGGCTCGTTTCCATGGTCGTTCGAGGTTGATGGTGCGGGTGATTTCTCCTTCTTCATTTTTATGTTCAATGTGAAGGCCGCCACAGAATTTTTCTGCGAGGTGGCAGGTCATTTCTTCGACCATTTCGGCCATGATTTCGAAGTCGGCAAAAGCTTGGTAAGCTTCCAGCATGGTGAACTCGGGGTTGTGGCGGCGGGAGATGCCTTCGTTGCGGAAATTACGGTTGAGTTCGAAGATTTTGGTAAACCCACCTACGAGGAGACGCTTGAGAAAGAGTTCGGGAGCAATTCGAAGAGTGAGTGCCATGTTGAGGGCGTTGTGATGGGTCTCGAAGGGGCGAGCGGCAGCGCCTCCGGCGACGGATTGAAGCATGGGAGTTTCCACTTCGAGGTAGCCTCGCTGGTGCAGGAAATGTCGAATCTCTGCGATCATTTGTGAACGGGTGACGAAGGTGGCGGCACTGTCTTCATTGGACATGAGGTCCAAATGGCGTTTGCGATACTTGGTTTCGCGGTCGGTGAGTCCTTGCCACTTGTCGGGCATAGGTCGAAGGGCTTTCGAAAGTGGAGTGAGTTCTTCGACTTGAAGGGAGGGTTCTCCTTTTCCGGTCGTGAACGTTGTGCCTTTGGTTCCGATCCAGTCTCCCATATCAAGACACTGATAGATTTCCCATTGTTCCTCGCTGAGTTGTTTTTTATTGAGGTAAATTTGAATGCGACCTTCGGCATCGCCGAGGGTGCAAAAGACTGATTTTCCGAAATCGCGAATCGCTAAAATTCTCCCCGCAATGATGGCGGGCAGGTCATTTTCAAAGTTGGCTCGGAGCTCGCCTGGGGTGTGAGTGGTTGAGAAGGCTTGTCCAAATGGTTCGTGCCCAAGTTCACGCAATTTTGCCAATTTATCGCGTCGCACTGCGATCAATTCTTCAACGGTGGATTTGGGTTGGGTGTCTGGGGCGTTTTCGCTCATGAATAGGAAGGGTGTTTATTGAAAAGCTTGCGGCTATTGAACAGCGAAATTGCTGATTACCTTCGCATGAGGGCCGTCTAGCGAGAGAAATTCGTCGTTTGGAGCTCATTTTGTGTTGTGAGAAATCCTTATCAGGTGGGGGTGGGGTCTTCAGAAAATGAGGCCCTTGGTGTGGAGGTTGAAGGTTTTTACTGTTTTTCTGGGGAAGATATTTTTATTTTAGCTCGCTCGGTTTCCTAGGATAAGAAAGACTGATTGGGAGCAGGAAGTGGGCGAAGGGGAAGGAAAGGTCAGGAAGAGGAAGAATGAAGATGTTTGATCGACTTATGAAATTAACAATGATTGTGACTTCGATTTTCTTATGGGTGGTCTTTTTTTGTTTTCAGGCTGCTTGGGCTGTTGAGAAGCCAAACATCGTGTTCGTGATGTGTGATGATTTGGGTTATGGAGATGTGCAGTGTTTGAATCCTGAGAATGGAAAGATTCCTACTCCAGCGGTGGATCGTCTTGCTGGTGAGGGGATGATTTTTACGGATGCTCATTCGGGTTCGTCAGTTTGTACCCCAACTCGTTACGGTCTACTGACTGGGCGTTATAGCTGGCGCACGCGTTTGCAAAGAGGCGTGGTCCAAGGGTTTGCGCCTTGTTTAATCGCGCCCGATCGTCTCACCGTGGCTAGCTTTCTCAAACAGCAAGGGTATTACACTGGGATTGTCGGAAAATGGCATCTCGACTTTCAATATACCGATCCAGTGACCGGAGAAATACGTGAACGACGAAAGGGTAAGAAAGGCACTGGACTTGCACCGGTTGGGAGTCGAATTCCCGATGGTCCTATTCACCGAGGCTTTGATTACTTTCATGGATTTCACCATGCGGGTGACATGAAGGGGGTGATTGAAAATGATGCTGTCGTTGCTCATGATGAGGTTATTAATATGTTGCCGCGTCTGACTCGTAAGGCTGTAGAATTTATTGAGGAACGAGTAAAAACCGAGCCGCAAAATCCTTTTTTCCTCTATGTTGCTTATGGTTCGCCTCACTCTCCAATTGTTCCTACTAAGGCTTGGCAGGGGAAGAGCGGGTTAGGTGACTATGCTGATTTTGTGATGGAAACTGATGCGGGTTTTGGCGAGATTCTCACTGCGCTTGATCGCCACGATTTGATGAAAAACACGTTGGTGATTTTTACTAGTGACAATGGGTGTTCGAAGGTGGCCAAAATTCCTAAGCTTCGGGAAAAGGGGCATCATGTGAGTGCGCATTTTCGAGGATCTAAGGCTGACTTATGGGACGGTGGCCATCGAGTTCCTTTTGTCGTGCGGTGGCCGGGAAAGGTTAAACCCGGCTCAAGCTGTCATCAGTTGATCTGCCTAGTTGATTTGATTGCTACTTGTTCGGATTTTTTGGAAATTCCGCTTCCCGAGAAAAGTGCGGAAGACAGTGTGAGCTTTTTATCTGCTTTGTCTGGTAAGCCGATTGAGGCTTCTCGAGATGGGATTATTCATCACTCTATTAGTGGGCACTTTGGGTATCGTCAGGGGAAGTGGAAGTTACTGCTAGCTCGAGGGTCGGGTGGTTGGACGACGCCAGGTGAGGCTAAAGCGATTCAAATTGGTAATCCGGTGGCTCAACTTTATGATATGGAGAATGATCCTAGCGAGATGACGAATCTCTACGCGACTCATCCCGAAGTTGTGCGGCGTATGTTATCTTTGTTAGAGCGAGATGTTTTTCGTGGTCGTAGCACTGAGGGGGTGGAATCTCAGAATGATGTTCCTCATCTTAAGCTCTGGAAAAGTGGGAAAAATTGAGGGTGTTTTTTATCCATTTGAGATGGGGTGGTTGATGCTTCTGATAGGAGTAGTAGGGGAGGAGTTTAGACCATTTTTCAAAAGTCTATTCGTCTATCGAGTTTTTTTAAGGTTTG
>CAZUEC010000255.1:0-3778 GCA_964618865.1 uncultured Roseibacillus sp.
CAAGAAATTCTCTCTCGGCGATAAACGAACGAACTTTTGGAAAACGGTCTAGAATAGAAAGAGAGAAAAATATTCTAGTTTCATTGGCTGGACTCTGAAAAATGAAAAAGAAGTGGCTCGAGCATTGTTTTGAATGATGCCTCGTGGTCTCGCGTATTTGAATGTATATTCAATACGGGTTGCGCTTGTGATGAGGCTTTCGGCCTTATTTTTGGCGTCGTTCTTGAACGGCGATGGCGAGGTCGGCGAGCACTGCTTCGGTTGTTTCCCAGCTGATGCAGGCGTCTGTTACCGATTGACCGTAGGTGAGTTTTTCGAGGTTGCCATCGCCAAGGCTTTGTTTGTCTTCGACGAGGTTTGATTCGATCATAACGGAGCTGATGGCGGTGGAGCCTTCTGCAATTTGTGCGGCTAAGTCTTTGACGACTAGAGGCTGATTTCGGAAGTCTTTACGGGAGTTGCCATGTGAGCAATCGACCATCAAATAAGGGGGGAGGTTTTGCTTTTCTAAGCAGTTGACGACTTCTGAGATACTATTTTTGTCGTAATTGGGGCCTTTTGAACCTCCACGAAGGATGAGGTGGCAGGAGTCGTTACCAGAAGTGGAGACAATGGCGGAGACTCCTTGTTTGGTGACGGAGAGGAAATGATGTGATCCGGCGGAAGCACCAATGGCGTCGAGTGCGAGTTGTACTGAGCCGCCGGTGCCGTTCTTGAAGCCGACGGGCATGGAGAGGCCGGAGGCGAGTTCGCGGTGAATTTGGCTCTCGGTGGTGCGAGCTCCGATTGCTCCCCAAGCAATGAGGTCGGCGATGTATTGAGGAGAGATGGTGTCGAGGAATTCTGTGCCGGCGGGGACTCCGAGTTCGGCGAGTTCTAGGAGGAGACCTCGTGCGACTCGGAGGCCGCGATTGATATCAAAGGAGCCGTCGAGATGAGGGTCGTTGATGAGGCCTTTCCAGCCGACTGTTGTGCGTGGTTTTTCGAAGTAAACCCGCATCATGATTTGTAAGTCGTCTGCGTATTGATCGATGAGAGGTTTGAGTTTTTTGCCATATTCGATGGCAGCTTCGGGATGGTGGATGGAGCAGGGTCCGATGACGACGAGTAAGCGGTCGTCTTTACCGTGTAAAATTCGAGTGGCTTGCTCACGGGCATCTGAAACGAGACGAGCGACGCCTTCGTCGATGGGAAGGTAGTAATTGAGGACGGCGGGTGAGATGAGGGGGTTGATGCCCTCAATGCGCAAATCGTCGGTGGTGGGTATGCTCACGGCGGAGAGAGTCGAGAATGACAGGTCGAGAAGCTAGTTTTTTCTCACGAAGAGGAGAGAACTTAGAAGGGAGGCTGGTCGTCGCCTCCGTCGGCAGGGTCAGGTTCGTTGTCAAAAGCTGCTTCTAGGGAAGAAAGTGCTCGGTTGGTGGCAGGATTGGGGTCGCCGCCGTCGCTTTTGAGGATTTTCCAGGCGTGGAGGTTTACATAGTGGCGGCCTTTGTGCTCGGAGCCACGAATATTGAAGTGGACTTGGACTTCATCGCCTTTGGAGAGGTTGTCGAGGAGGCTGATTTTGTCTTTCAGGCATTCGAATTTGATTTCTTGAGGATATTTACCGTCCATGGTTTCGAGAACGAATTCGCGTTTCGAGAAGCCGCTGGCAAAGGACTGTAAGTCGAGAATGGAATGAATTTTTCCTTTAATTTCGAAAGCAGACATGAGGGGTAGAGTTAGGATGAAAGAGGCTAGAGTCAAGAATGGTTTAGGGGGTGGTTCGAATCTATGGCCTTAAGCGAGAAAGCGAAGATCTCCGTCGCGACGGGTGAGGCCTTTGTTGTCGAGGAGTTCGAGGAGGGGCATGGCTACGCGGCGAGAGGTGCCGAGCACTTGGCGTAAATCTGAGGCGGTCGCGGATTGATTTTTGGTGAGGTGTTCTTCGATGATGGCGGTGGCTTTTTCCAAGGCGGAGGCATCGATGACGGTTTTTTCGTCGAGGGAGATGACTTGGCCGACTCGAATGAGGAAGTTGAGAGCTCGTTGGGCTGGAGCGGTGGGAGCAAGATCTTTTTTGTTGGGTGCGCTTAATTGTTCTTCGCTGAGGATGTTGAGAATGGTTTCTGCTTCTTTTTTGAGTTCAGGGGGGATGTCAGTTTGATGGGAGAGGGCTTTTAGAAATTCTCCTTCTGCTTGTATTTCGTTTTCGCGAAGGGCAGTGAGGAGGTTTTCGAAGAGGTCGTGATGGGCAAATTCGCGAGCAAAATCATTGCGCAAAGTTTGTAGGGGAATCCCAGGAAGATCGGGGTTCTTTTTGTGATATCCGAGGACGGCTTCTTGAGATCTGGTTAGGATATTGTGCCACCAATTGGCGTCGATGTGTCCTTGGGCGAGGCGGGTGATGAGTTTTTGTGAAGTGAGTTCTTTGAGTGCGTTTTTGAAAGAGCGGTTGGAGTAGGGGAAATTTTGAGGAGAGGGTTTTTCGGGTAAGAAGCGGTTTTTGTGAAAAAGGTAGTTTAGGATGGCTTCGGGGCTTTCTTTTTGGGAAAGTGTGCGCAATTGCGCTTGATGGGCTTCTTTTCCAAGTTGGCGGCGTGAGCCATGAGGGTCGAGGACTCGGGCACCTCCCAAAGTGGCTTCGCCGGACCAGTCTCGGACTACGATGCGGTCGTTTGCGAAGGTGAGGAGGGTTTCTTCGAGTCGGATTTGGGCGAGGCCGGTTTGGCCTGGCAAAAGTTCTCCATCTAATAATCTTACTCTTCCGTTTATGCGACCGGAGCCATAGTGGAGGCGGACTTTTTGATTATTTTTGAGAGGACGTTCACTGCCGGATTGACCTGGGATGGGGCGGGAAAGTCGGGTGAGGCTGACGTCGATGGTGTCAGAAGGGGTTCCGGCTTCGAGGAGGGTTAGGATTTGGCCTCGTTTCACTCCTTTTTCTTTTCGAGAGTCGAGAGCGACGTCGGGGATATTGACGGCTGTTCTCATGCCGGGGCGAGCGGTTTCCACGCTTTGGCTATGGTTTTGAATTGCGCGCACGTGAGCGGGAAGGCCATGCGGTTGAAGGAGTACTTTATCGCCGGTGGAAAGAGAGCCTCGCGAGAGGGTGCCGGTGACGATGGTGCCCATTCCTTTGACCGTAAATGCGCGATCCACTGGGAGGCAGGGGACGGCGAGGTCTTCTGGTGGGGTGGTTTCGGAAAGGGCTTGTGCGATGGCAAGGCGGAGTTCGTTGAGGCCTTCGCCGGTGTGTGAAGAGACTGGGAGGATGGGGCTGTCTTCGAAGGGACTTCCAGCAAGTGAGTCGCGGACAAATTCGAGAGAGAATTCGGGGTCTTCTGCGATATCGACTTTCGTCATGGCGATGACGGCTTTTTTCATGCCGAGGTAGGAAAGAATGTGTAGGTGTTCTTCGGACTGTGGCATCCAGCCATCATCGGCGGCAACGACGATGAGGGCGAGGTCAAGAGCTCCCACTCCTGCGACCATGTTGTTGACGAAGTCGGCGTGTCCTGGGACATCGACGACGCCGACTTGTAGGTCTTGTCCTTCGGGTCCAGAGAGGGAGAGGTGGGCAAATCCGAGTTCAATGGTGACGCCTCGTTTCTGTTCTTCGGGAAGGCGGTCGGGATTGACACCAGTCAGTGCCTGCACGAGGGAGGACTTTCCGTGGTCGATGTGGCCGGCCGTTCCGAGAATGAAATTCATGTGTGAGAAACGGTCCGCGAATTGGGCGCGCGGATCAAGAGGGATTGAGTGGGAACGGTGACTTTACCCGTGAAAGTGAAAC
>CAZUEC010000256.1:0-3754 GCA_964618865.1 uncultured Roseibacillus sp.
AATGAGGGCGGTTTGGTCGGTGATTGCTTTTTGGTAATCACTGAGGTGAGTTTTGTTAGTGGCTCCGACTTCGATGAGTTTGGCTCCTGAGGTTTCGAGGATTTCAGGGATACGAAAGCCGCCTCCGATTTCGACGAGTTCGCCTCTGGAGACAATGACTTCGTTTTTGCCTTCAGAGATGAGAGCGCGAAGTGTTAGGACGAGGGCGGCAGCGCAGTTGTTGACTACGGTGGCGGCTTGGGCTTCGACTAAGATGGCGAGTGCTTCTTCGAGGAAGGCGCCTCTTTTTCCACGTTTGCCGGTGGTGAGGTCGATCTCGAGGTTGCAGTAGTTGGTGGCGACGTCATAAACGGCTTGGGCTGCGCGATGGCCTATGGGAGAGCGTCCTAAGTTGGTGTGAATCAGGATGCCGGTGCCATTGAGAACAGGTTGAAGGCGGGAGTTCTCGAAGGTGAGGAGGGCGTGAGTGATTCCGCTGGTGATTTCGTCTCGGGAAAGTTCTTCTCCTGCCATGAGGCGCTGACGGTAGGAGGTCAGATGGCGTTTGACGAAGCCGGTCACTAGCGATTTGGGTAGTTGGGACGCTTTGGTGAGTTGTTGGGAGAGTTTCTCCACGGAGGGAAGGGCGGCCAAGTTCATAGAGAAACCATGCCTGAGTGCTTCGAAAAATCCACCCTTTGATGACGACAATGTGACGGTAAGGATCTTGCCGAATTTGGGAGAGGATACATGGTTCTTGTTATGGCGCAGCAGGTTCGACCAACTGAGGTCCCAAAGGAGCGAGATTTTACGGCGGGAATGACGAGATCGCTTTCGTGTTCTTATGTTGGGACGACGGGGGATAGTGAGATTGATGATCGCATTTTGGCATTAGCGCGGGAAATAGAGGGGGATAGTGATCGTCTTTGTCTTTTGGCTGAGATGATGACGACTGCGGTCAGAATTTCGCGAGGTCGGAGTGAGGAGTCGGATTTCAAGTTGATGAATCGAGCTCTCAAGGAGATGCGGATTACGGAGGAGGTTTTTTATCCTTATCGTAATTGTCGGAAGGTGTCGATTTATGGTTCTGCACGGACTAAGCCGGAGGAACCGGAGTATCAGACGACGGTTCAGTTTGCTCGCCGAATGAGGGAGGAAGGCTTTATGTCGGTGACGGGAGCAGGTCCTGGCATTATGGCGGCAGGGAATGAGGGGGCTGGCCGGGATGATTCCTTTGGGCTCAATATTACGTTGCCTTTTGAAGCTTCGGCGAATGAGTTTATTAAAGGAGATCCGAAGCTTATTGATTACGATTACTTTTTTACTCGGAAGTTGGCTTTTGTGAAGGAGGTGGATGCGGCGGTGGGTTGTCCGGGTGGTTTTGGAACGATGGATGAAGTTTTTGAAGCATTGACTTTGATCCAGACTGGGAAGGCGACGGTTTACCCCATTGTTTTGTTAGATGCTCCAGGGGGAACGTATTGGAAGTTTTGGAATCAGTTTATTGAGGAGCATTTACAACGTTTGAAGTTGATTTCGGATCATGATTTTGCACTGTTTAAAGTGACTGATGATGTTGAGGAGGCGGTGGCTGAGATTCTGGGTTTTTACCGAAATTTTCATAGTTATCGTTATGTGGGGGATAAGATTGTGATTCGGATGAAGAAGAAGCTTTCTGAGAAGACGGTGGTTCATTTGCAGGAGGAGTTTGCGGATATCATTAAGTCGGGCGAAATGGAACAAGGAGGGCCGTTGAAACCGGAAGAGGATGATCCTTTGTTGGAGGGGCTTCCACGATTGGTCTTTCGTCATCGACGAGGAAGTTTTGGGAAGCTGCGATTGTTGATCGATGCCATTAACAAGGAGTGAAGGAGCGGGTTGATAGTCTCTTGGTGTCGCGTGGCCTCTGTGAGTCGCGCGAAGTGGCCAAACGATTGGTGATGGCGGGGGAGGTTTTTTTGGGGACCGAACGCGTGAGTAAGGCTTCGACGAAGGTGCCTGTTGATGGGGAGCTTGTGGTTCGGGAGAAGCCGAAGTTTGTGGGGCGAGGGGGCTTTAAATTAGAGGGAGCTTTGGAGGGGTTTGGGGTGGAGGTGAGGGATTTTGTTTGTCTCGATACGGGGTCTTCGACGGGTGGATTTACGGATTGTCTCTTACAACGGGGGGCGATGCGAGTGCATGCGGTGGATGTGGGAACCAATCAGTTGGTTTATAAATTGCGAACGGATCCGAGGGTGATTGTGAAGGAGAAATTTAATTCGCGATATCTCACTACGGATGATTTGGGTGAGCGGGTTGATTTGGCGGTGTTGGATTTGTCTTTTATTTCGATGACGAAGGTGTTGCCGGCGGTGTTTTCGGTGTTGAAAGATGAGGGGCAGGTGATTGCTTTGATTAAGCCGCAATTCGAGTTGTCGCGAGAGGAGGTGGGTAAGGGGGGGATTGTCAGAGAGCCGGAGCTGCGGCAGAGGGCGGTGGATAAGATTCGTGATTTTGTGGAGGGTTCAGAACGTGAGTGGCGGGGGGTGATGGAAAGTCCGATTCAAGGCACAGATGGAAATGTAGAATTCTTGGGTTGGTTTTAGGTGGGAAAGTAAGGCACATTGAAATGAGATGAAGTTAGGGGTGTTTGTAAATCCGCGGAAACCAGATGTGGTTGAGGCTTTTGAGAAGGTGCGTTCTGCTTTTGAAAAACGAGGATGGGAGGTGGTTTTGGATGGCGAAGGAGGTGAGGAAATTGGGTTTTCTGGAGTTAAAGAATTTTGGGAGGGGGCGGATCTTGTGGTTTCTCTTGGAGGAGATGGGACGTTTTTGGAGACCATTCGCCGGATGGGAGGTTGTCCCGTTCCTGTGGCAGGGGTTAATATTGGGCATTTGGGCTTTTTAACCGCTTGTCAGGATGAGGAGGTGGATGAGTTGGCCGAGGCTGTAGCTAAGAACGAGCACTTGGTCATTGAGCGAAGTATGCTACGGGTTAGGATGAAAGAGGAGAAGGTGGGAGAGCATGAATTTTTGGCGCTCAATGAAGTGGTGCTAATGAGGGGGGAGACGGGAAGGTTGGTTTCTCTCGAGGCGAGAGTAGATGGAGAGCTTCTGAATGAATATCGGGCTGATGGCTTGATCGTGGCGACTCCGACGGGTTCGACGGCTTATTCTTTAGCTGCTGGTGGACCGTTAGTGGGACCTGAGTCTAAGGTGATGGTGATGACTCCTATTTGCCCTCATACGCTGAGTGGTCGTTCGCTTGTGATTGCGGATACTTCGACGGTGAGTTTGTCTCCTTGTGCTCATCATCCTGAGCCGATTCTTTTTACGGTGGATGGTCGTGATATTTTACGAGTTGATCGTCATAGTAAAGTGGTGGTGGATAAGGCACCCGAGCCTTTGCGAGTGGTTCGATTACCGGGTCATTCTTTTTATGAGACTTTACGCAGAAAGCTCGCTTGGAGTGGTGGTGGTCTTTAGGGCGCTTGCACTTTGATGTGAAGTTGTGAGCGGTCTACTTCGATGCGGGTTTTTCTTTCGGGGTCGCGCAGGGAGTAGTAGCTCCGAAAGAATTCAGCTGCTCGAGAGGGGAGTTTATCGGAGGTGAATTCTAAGGTCCAAATGAAGATTTCGTTTTCGAATCGGATTTGGTCGCTGATGAGTGCGGTGGCGAGAGTGCGAGCGGTGGTGGGGTCGGTGGATTCGAGAAGGAGGAGGTAGAGGGGGATGGCGCCAAGGTGAGTGGGGTTATCATGAGGTTCGGGGCGGAAGGGAAAGGCGAGTAGAGAGC
>CAZUEC010000257.1:0-3748 GCA_964618865.1 uncultured Roseibacillus sp.
CAGGGGCGGTGGGTTTGTTGCCTAGGTATCCGTAGTTCAGGAGGGAGCCATGTTGAGCGGCGAGGATGCGAGAGACGGGGCCGTAGGGGCCCATTCCCATGAGGGAGAAGGGGGCGTCTCTCATATCTGCAAGGAGAGCTTCAAAGAGGGTGAGGGCGACGGGATCGACGAGGGTGACTGCGGCTTTGGCGATGTCGGCCCCTAAGGCTTGTGCTTGGGCTAGGGTTTCGATGGTGTGGATGTGGTCAAAGCTGTCGAAATTGTGATGAGAGAGAATGATTTTGACTCCTCGATCTTGGGCTTCGGTGAGGAGGGGTTGATAGGCTTCGAAATTTTTTAGTTCGACGTCGAGGGCGCTGGCAAAAGGGAGGAGGGTTTGCAAGAGGTTGAGGCGTTCTTTGAAAGAGAGGTTGTTATGCCCTCCTTCGCTGGGATCACGCGCAGTGATGAGGAGGGGGAGGGTCTCGGCATGTTGTTTAGCAAAATTGATAGTAGGGTTTTTTGCTCCTACTTCATCAAGGCGTAGTTCGATCAGATCGGCGCTCGTGAAGTCGTAAGTTTGAGAGAGGACGTTCTCATCTGTAATGGCACCGACTACGAGTGGTTTGGAAGACAAAGTTAGCACGCTGGGTTGTTTTTAATGAAGTTAGAGAGGAATGCGAGGGCTAGTTTTTGAATGGACGATGTCATTACGAAAAAAAAGTTGCAAAATTTTGGAAGAATTCTGCTCGCCAAGCGCGGCGCTGACCCACTAGCGTGAGTTGCACACAGAGTCGAATGATGAGTCATATTAGTTTTTTCCCACGAATTTTTCTTTTGGCCATGTTTGGTCTTTTTCCAAATTTGGTCCAAGCGCAAGAGATCAGAGTAGATGCTGACGATGCAAAGTTTGATGACTTGGAGTCTCCTGAGTTTGCGGGGAATACTGGGGTGAAGAACTTTAGGCCGAAAGATTGGCTGGAAGCAGAGGTGAAGTTGAAAGTGGAAGCTTCTCGGCGTTTTGGTAAGAAGTTTTTAGATCGCTTGATGGTGAAGTGGTACGTCGCGGTCAAAAATCCAGATGGGAAAGGGATTTCGTTACTCGAGAAAGACGTCACTTATGTGAATATTCCGATTGGCGAAGATGTCTTTGCATCGGTTTATCTTTCGCCTGGTGCGATTTTGCGCATCACTGGGGGAGATCGAGCGGGGAAAAGCAACGTTGAGGCTGTGGCAGGAGAAATTACTTATAATGGACAAAAGGTTGGCTCCTTCAATAGCCTCGGAAATAAGGAATGGTGGCGTGCGGCTTCGGTTTCACGCAACGATAGCATTCCGCTTTTGTCGAAGGGGGAGACTCCTTTTAAGTTTTTGTGGTGGGATCGCTATTTGGAGGAAGAGCCACCTCGTCGCTAGTTGATCCGCTTCGTGAAACGAATCATTTTTTAGCTCTGGCTTGCTGGAGCGTGAATCCAAGACCTTAGAACACACACCTATGGCTGACTCCCAGTCGATTATAACACTTAATATTGGTTCGCAGCGTATTTCGATGGCTGCTTTTTCTCCTAAAAAAGGAGGAGGGCTTATTCTTAAAAAATATCAAGAGGTTGATATTTTGGCCGATCCAGCCTCGGAAGCGATGCGTAATGCTGAGGTGCGAGGAGCGGTTGCTCAATTAGCGAAGTCTTTAAAGACGGGTAAGAGTAAGGTGCGAGCAAGTGTGCCCGGACATGCGGTGATCACGAAGTTCGTGAAGCTTCCTCCTATTGATAGCGATGATTTGTCGGAGTTGGTTACGATGGAAGCTCAGCAGCAGATTCCATTCCCTCTCGATGAAGGGGCATGGGATTGGGCTGCACTTGAAGGGGGAGGGATTGAGAAGGAGGTTCTCTTAGTGGCCATTCGCCAGGAGGTGTTGGATGATATCAGTGAATCTGTCTCGGGAGCGGGATTGAGTTTGAAAGAAGTCGATTCGGCTCCGACTGCGCTCTACAATGCTTTCCGTTATAATTATCCTGACGTTCATGAGCCTGTTTTGTTGGTCGATATTGGGGCGAAGTCGACTGAGTTGATTTATGTGGAAGGGAAAAAGCTTTTTGTCCAAGGGGTGAATTCTTCTGGGACGACTGGGGCAAGTTTGACTTCGGCTATTGCGAAAGAGTTTAACGTTTCTTTCCCTGAGGCAGAGGCTCACAAGGTTGGGTCTGGAGTGGTGAGTTTGGGCAGTACGGAGGGAATGGATGAGGCGACGGCGGCTTTGGCTTCCTTTATTCGCAATACGATTAACCGTCTTCCGGGGGAGATTTCGCGTCGAACTAATTTTTATCGTTCTCAGCAGGGTGGTAATGCTCCTACGAAGGTTTATTTAGCCGGTGGTGGGGCGAACTTGGGATACTTGATTGATTTTCTTCAGGATAAGCTATCTCTCCCGGTGGAGCCTTTTAATGCTCTGCGACGGGTTGGAGTTGCTGATGAGTCTCTTGCTTCTAAGGCCCACCAGTTAGGGGAGTTAGTCGGTTTGGGAGTTGAAGGTGCAGGGAAGGCTGAGTTGCATATTGATTTGGTGCCGACTTCGGTTGGGGCGGAGCGAGAGAACTCTCGCCGGAAGCCTTGGTTCCTTTGCTCTTCAGGTCTCCTTTTGACTGGTCTTGGAGCATGGGCGGGTTTGAACTTTCTCGCTGCTAATCATGCGGAAGATAAGCTTTCGGATATGCAGGAGGAGCAAGAGGAGCTTGCTCCGTTTGCGGGGACTTTAGAGGACTGGGATTACGCGACGGAAGATATTGAGAGCGTCGGAGAAGAATATGCTCAGTATCAAGAGGGGCGAACGGCTTCGCTGGGAATGTTGAACGAAATTCGCGGTTATTTTGCGAGTGATACCGTTTGGATTACGCAGTTGAGGCCGTTGGTGAATTATATTCCAGGAAACTCTGAATCTGGGAAAAATTACTTCAAGGGGGGCTTTGAAAATTTGTCGTTTGGGGAGACTTTCGTTGATGTGAAGAGCAAAGATGCACGTGGCTGGCAAGGTGAGCCTATCGTGAATGCGATCAAGATTGATGGTTTCTGGCGTTCAGGAGGAAAGGGAAAGAGCAAGGACCACAGTGCGGTGACGCAAATTCTAGAACGGGTTAAAGCGGGTGTCCAAGCTGCAAACGAAGCGGCTCAGAAAGCGAACGAAGAAAATGACTTGGAGGTCATGCCGAAGACATACTTCTTGTTAGAGAAGCAGAGTGAGAGCACTGGTGATTGGGCTTCGCTTGCGGACTTAGAGATTTTGACCAATAACGATACCACGCTTGCAGAGGATACATACGGAGCTCCTTTCACGATGATTTTACCGTTACGTGAACCCATCTCGTTTGCAGAGGTTACGCGAGGAAAGAATCTTTAAAGAATTTTAAGTAATCATGAAGGAAAACGGATTTGCAATTGGACTTCTCATTGGAACCCTCGTGATTGGGGGGGGCTTAGTGTTTTTTGGCGTGAGTCAAGGTAAGCGCTACGCAGGAATCCAATCGGAGTATAGCGACGTTAAGTCAGATGTGGAGAGGATGGCGTCGGTGAGGCCTTACCCGACGGAAGAAAATCTCGAGGCGCGGAAAACTGAGGTTACGGCTTTCCGAGGAAAGGTGGAAGGGTTGCAGAATGCGATGCAATCTTTCCGTCCTGAGGAGATGAATAAAATTTCTGCTTCTGAGTTTCAGATTCGCCTCGTGGCTAAAACGGAGGCCATTAAGGAGCTTTTTGAGAGTAAAGGGGTTGGCTT
>CAZUEC010000258.1:0-3740 GCA_964618865.1 uncultured Roseibacillus sp.
TCAAACCTTAAAAAAACTCGATAGACGAATAGACTTTTGAAAAATGGTCTAAAGGTAAACTCCTTCGGATTTTTTTGTTTGATTCCCCCTTGGTGCGGCAAGCTCTCGAGCGCAAAAAGCGGCAGCCGAAAGCGTTCTATAAGATACGCTCATCGAGTCTTTGGTTGCGCAGGAGGTCAGGAAGTGAGAATGAGGAAATGATTAATCTTTGAACGAGTAGGCTCTATTTTTGATGGTGAAAAACCCAGAAAATACTTGCCGGTATCCCTCAGAATCGTTTTTGTAACGTTCTAATCAGAACGGTGGCATGTGTGCGTCTTGTTTTACAGGACTTGATATGAGATTTTCTTATCACAAGAGCCAGCACGCGAGTACTTCTTTTTGCTAGACCTTCTTAAGAGCTGAGTTGCGGGAGAAGTGGCAAGCTTGCAGGAGGCCTTAGCGGACTGATTTTTCAAATCTATTTTTACTGAATCTATATCTATGTTGAGACCCTTTCCTGCTATCTTAGTCCTCGCCTCTTTTTCTTCACTCGCCCTCGGGCAAACGACTGTTTTTGAGGCTGACTTTGAAGCTGGTCTTACCGCGAGCACCGGGACGATTGATTACAATGCGGGGGGCTCTGTCACCGCAGTGGCCACCGTGGTGCCCGTCGCTACTTCACCGGACCCGACCTTGGGGAGCAGTGTTCTCTTGTTAGATCGCGATGATACCGGGTTTCTCAATGCGCGCTTCGATCTGAGTAGCCCTGTTGACCTCACGAGTTCCACCGCGGCGCTGTCCTTCGATGTCGCGGCCCACCGAACCAAAGGCGCTTCTAAGTCCACTCTGCTCTCTGGCTACGACTCTTCCGATGAGCTTGTCTTTGCCCTCGTGCTGGGTGACTCCGGTGCCTTTGGTAATGGTGGTAGTGACCGACAGCGCCCCGGCTTCGAGACCGCTGGAGGCGGGCGTCAGGTGCTTCCTGCTCCGAATACCCCGGGTTCCTTCTGGTGGGGCGGGGACAGCTCGGAGGCTGACTTTAACGAACAAGTCGATGCTCACTTCGAGCTTACCCTGCGGGCTTTCTCTTGGGACCTCACCACCACGAAGCAAGATGGCACCGTCTACTCGACGAGCTCGCTGCCCACTTTTGACAATTCGACCTTCGCGGACTTGGCTTACTTCACCCTCACCACTGATGTCGGAACCAACTTCGGCAATTACTGGGATAACTTTTTGGTGACCTCATCGCTCTCGGGCGGATTGGTGGACACCGATTCCGACGGGATGGATGACGCGTGGGAGGTGAGATTCTTTGGGGACCTCTCCCGCGATGGGTTGAATGATTTCGATAGCGACGGCTTAGCGGATCTTGCGGAGTACGAGGCCACGACCGATCCCACGAATCCAGATTCTGACGAGGACCTCCTTTCTGATTTTGACGAAGTCACCACTCACAATACCGACCCCAACAATTCCGATAGCGATGGCGATTCCAATCCCGATGGTTTTGAAATCGCGAAAGCCACTGACCCTAACAGCGCCGCCTCCCGCACCGCGCAACCGAACATTCTTTTTATCTTTGCCGATGACTTAGGCTACGGGGACCTCGGAGTCCTTCATCAAAACAGCAAGTCTGGTAAAAAACACAAAACTCCTTTCTTCGATCAAATGGCCGCCGACGGCCTCATCTTGGATCGTCACTACTGCCCGGCTCCCGTCTGTGCTCCCTCGCGAGGCTCGCTTCTCACCGGCTTGCATCAAGGTCATGCCAACGTGCGCAACAACCAATTTGATCGCGCCCTTGAAGACAATCACAACCTCGCGACTACCTTAAAGGCGGCGGGCTACTCCACCAACATCATCGGCAAGTGGGGCTTGCAAGGCAGCGGTGGATCTCCCGCTCTTTGGCAGGCTTATCCCACTCGGCGGGGATTCGATTACTTCTTTGGCTACGTCGGTCATGGCGATGGTCATACCCATTATCCCTTCCACACCACCGATTCGCGCTCGCCCAAGCCGCTCTATGACCAGGACCAGATGATCCGCGATGACTTGAGCCTCTGTTTCACTCCGGACCTCTTCACCGCTCGCGCAAAGAAGCTCATTAGCGACGAGGTCAACGATGGCGATGAGCAACCCTTCTTCCTTTATCTCGCCTACGACACCCCGCATGCCGCGCTCCAGCTGCCCACCGTGGAATACCCTGGCGAGAACAATGACAACGACCTCGATGATTCCGCCTTTGGGCTCAACGGCGGGGTGCAGTGGATTGGGACACCCGGCAACATGATCAACACCGCCAACGGAACGATCGATAGTTACCGTCATCCCGACTACACCTCTGCAGTGGGTAACACCTTCACCGATATCGAGGAGCGCTTCGCCACTCTTGTTCGCCGTATGGACGACAATCTTGGCGACTTGCGCAAGACCCTCGAAGACCTCGGCATCGCTGACAACACTCTCATCATTCTCACCTCCGACAATGGCCCTCATGCCGAGGACTACCTGACCACCGCCCAAACCAATGACGGTTCTTCTTACCGCCCGAGTTCCTTCGAGTCTTACGGTCCCTTTGAAGGTATCAAGCGTGATTGTTGGGAGGGTGGCATTCGCGAGCCTTCCCTGGTTTGCTGGCCCAATACCGTTCCCGCCAGCACCGTCACTACGCAGCACTCCCAGTTTCATGACTGGATGCCGACTCTCTGTGAGGTTGCGGGAATTCCGACGCCAGCTCGCTCGGATGGGGTCTCCCTTCTTCCTTCTCTTCTTGATCCGAACAATCCAAGTGACCAGAAGGAACCCACCACTTATATCGAGTATTCCACCGGTGGCCGCACGCCGAATTATTCCGGGAACAATCACGGCGGGGACTCTCGTGCCGAGGCTCAAGTGATTTTCCTCGACGGGCACAAGGGGATTCGGGTCAACACCACTAACCCGAACGACTCGTTCGAGATTTATGAGACCATCACGGATCCTGGGGAAGGGACTAACCTCGCGGGAACCTCCCCTTACTTCATCGAGTTGGAGCAAAGAATGAAAGATCGCGTCCTTCAGCTCCGCGTGCCGGGTCAGAACGCGGCGAGGCCGTACGACAATGCCGAGATTCCCATTCCCCGTTCCTTGCCTGCTCTTACCTTGGGCTTGGAGGTGGAGTCTTACTCCGGCCTTTGGCCTTGGATGCCTGAATTTGAAGACCTGACCTCCAGCAACAGCAATACCCTAACCAATGGTCTCGACCTCTCCGCGTTGTCAGCCACTCCGGGGGATGACGGGCTTTACTTCAGCGGCTACCTCAACGTGCCTACGAGCGGTAATTGGACCTTCACCCTCAATTCGGACTCGGGAGCTCTGCTCAAGATTCACGATATCCTCACCGTCGACGATGATTACAATCACGATGGAGATCCGGTTTCAAATACTCTCAATCTCGCCGCAGGACATCATCCCTTCCGCATCTACTACCGAAATAGTTTGGGTGCGGATCCCGCTCTTTCTTTCCGTTGGTCAGGCCCAGGAGTGGCAGAGGAAGATGTTCCCGCTTCCGTTCTCTTTCGTGGAAAGGGTTCCCGATCCGGTCCCTCTCGTCAGCAATGATAGCGCCAGCACCACCGCTACGGACTTGGTGGCGACTTCGATTGCGATCTCTCCACTGGACAATGACTTGGACGATGGACTCGACAGGGAAAGGGGCGACAGGGAAAGGGGTCAGTCCAGAATGGCACGGGATTAAGCCGGTTTGGTGTAACGAG
>CAZUEC010000259.1:0-3738 GCA_964618865.1 uncultured Roseibacillus sp.
CTAAAACTGCTGTGGATAAGCGCAAGTTTTTTATTGGATGTGTGATTTTGGGGGGACTGATGGAAGCTCGAGCGGTGGTGTTAGCGTCTGTGGTTCAGAATGCGGATTCAACTTACACATATAATTACACCATTGATAATTCCTTGGGAGCATTTGATGTTTCGTTCTTTTCACTCGAATTTGATTATTCGATTTTCGAGAGAGATTGGAATCCGGTGAATTTATTGGCAGGTGGAGATGTCGTGACTCCGCTGCAAGACTCGACGAATGCTTTTGATGACTGGCAGGCCGGTGATGGAGTTCCCGTTACGGGACAATTTGCACAAGATTTCTTTGCGGTTGGCCCCCTAGGACAAGGTGATGTTCTCGTTGGGGAAACGCTGTCTGGTTTTTCATTTACTTCTAGTTTAGGCCCCGGGCAGGTGACCGTCACTGAGTTTGGCCCATTGGGGCAGTCGTCTACGGGGTTTACCACAGGTCCGGTGTTGTTTGTCGTTCCTGAGCCGACGACCTCTCTCTTTCTTCTCTTGACCTCTACAACGTTTGTTTGGAGGCGGAAGCGGTTGAGAAGTTAGTAATTCAAACTCTAATCTTAAGTTTTATGATGTCCTTAAAAGTGTTTTTGCGGTGTTTAGTGCCGTTCCTATTTTCAGGAAGTTTGTTTGGAGCTCCTCAAGTGAGTCGCTGTGAAGTTGTGCCATCGGTTTTGGCTCCCAACCAAAATGTGGCGGTGGTTGTTGAAGGAGCGGGTATCGCGAGTGGTGCTGCTAGTCTCGATTTGACTGCTTTAGGTGGGGAGGTAGAGACCTTGATTTTTGAATTGGCACCCGATGGCACTGGTGGGATAGCGACAGGTTTGCAGCTCGATAGCGGCTTAGATTTTAGTGCCGCTGCGGAAGTTGAGCTTACCGTCAACCTCTTTGATAGTAGCAATGATGTTTGGACTGAGACTAAGCCGGTTTCTTTGGCGCTGGCTCCAGTTCTTCCCGACGATTTAGTAACTGAGATAACTCCTTTGCAATGGGAGCCTGGAACGACTTTCACGGTCATGGCGATGAGTAGCCAGATCGCGGAAGGCGAAGTGACCGTTGATTTTCGGCCTGCGGAGGATTCGACCTTGCAGTTGCCGTTGTCGTTTTCAGATGGGAGAGCGATGGTGAGTGGGCAAGTTCCGTCTGAGGCGATGGTTCCTCTTGAAACGTCAATCAACGTGCTGATCGATCTTGATGATTTGGCGGGTAATCGATTTCGAGTTGTTCAGGAAGCCCTCATATCTAACGCGATTTTGGAGGCTATGCCATTGGTAGATGGGGTTTCAGTTGCTCCGAATCCGATTCAAGCGGGAGAGCCGTTTACGGTGACGGTCACTGGAGCAAATGCGGGTAGTGGGGTTGTGATGGCTGATTTTCGGCCTCACGTTCGCTCCATTCTCCGTTTGCCGCTTGCCGATTTCACGGGAGATAGCGTGAGTGTCACCGCAATAGCTCCCGCCAATCTACCTGGAGATCTAGAGGATTTTGCCGCTTTGACAGTTTTATTTTTTTCTGAATCTGGTGAACAGAGCGCAAGTTTGGTGCAGCTTGTTCCGTTGTCGAGTATTCCACCTGCTTTAGACTTGTCGGTCGGGGTCGATGAGCCTCAGTTGGGAGATATAGTCGCTTCGGAAAGTGTTCTCGTAAGCGGCAGCGTGGGAGCCGATGTCACTTCGGTGGAAGTGAATGGCGTTGCCACCACTTTCGGGGAAGGAGTATTTTCGGCAACGACTCCTATTCGGGAGGGCCGTAATGATATTTCTGTGGTCAGTCGTGATGATAATGGAAATCTCAACACGGTGAGTGTGAGCGTTACGCGAGATACGACCGCACCGATTCTCAATATTGAGGTTCCTAGTGATGGTGCGCTAGTCACTCAACCGCAAGTTACGGTCGCAGGCTTTGTCAATGACTTGGTGACTGGGACAGTGAATGAGGGTGATGTAGAGGTATTCATCAATGGAGTGCCAGCCGATGTTTCGAACCGAAGTTACGAGGTGCAGGAGTTCGTGTTGGTACCGGGCGCTAATACTATAGAAGTCACCGCTATCGATCTTGCTGGCAACACACGTAGCGCTTCTGTATCGGTGGAATTTCAGGATGAGGCTTTACAGCAGAGGATCTTAATTGCTTCTGGGAATAATCAAGCTGCCGTTAACGGCAATATCTTAGCGGATCCTTTGGTGGTGGAAGTTGTTAATCGCGAGGGAGCAGTGATTGAAGGGGTGCCTTTGACATTCGAGGTTTCTCGCGGAGATGGTTTGCTGTTGGCCGATGGTGAAGGTGTAAGTCAGCGAGTCATTCAAACCGATGACGAAGGACAAGCCGAGGTGTTTTACATGCTAGGTTCTCGCGTAGGGGAAGGAAACAATCGGGTGACAGTTACGTCTCCAGGTTTTGTTGGTGAGGTCATCTTTTGTGCGTCTGGAATTGATGGTGGTGTTGCTCGGGTTGCGGCCTTGCAGCCAGCAACTCAAGTGGGAGAGCAAGGGAGGGCTCTCCCGCAACCGTTCCAAGCTTTGGTCACCGATGCGGGTGGCAATCCGATTTCTAATGTGGGAGTTCGTTTTCGAGTGATCGAGGGTGACGGAAGCATTGGCGGAGGAAGTGAAGTGATTCAGTTTTCTAATAGTAGTGGTCGAGTTTCAACATTGCTGACGCTTGGAGCTGAACTGGGAAATGGAGCGCACCAAGTCATTGCGGATCTGATTGACGGTCCCGAAGCGGAAGCTGCTGTTTTCAACGCGACGGCACGTGTCGCGGGGATGGAGGAAGATACAATATTATCTGGCGTTGTCTTGAATGCAGGTAATCAACCAATGCCTAATGTTACCGCTCATATTGAAGGCACTACGTTGACGGCTTTCACTGATGACGAAGGTCAATTTGAGATTGAGAACTGCCCGGTCGGTGCGATTCGATTATTGGTCGATGGTAGCACCACTAGCTTGGAAGGAGCATGGCCTGAGGTGGAGTTCGATTTGGTAACGATTGCTGGACAAGAAAATTCAATTGATCGTCCCGTTTATCTTCTTCCACTTGACGTAGAGAATCAGCAGCTCGCTGGAGGAGATGAGGATGTTACGCTTTCTCTAGCTGGAGTGCCAGGTGCTGAGTTGACGGTTTTTGCGAATTCGGTCACTGGGCTGAATGGCGAAGATGAAGTCACTCTACAATGGACTCAGGTGAATCTCGAGCGGGTTCCGATGAACCCTCCTTTGGGTTCACAGTTCATGCTTGCTCTCACCCTGCAACCAGCAGGAGTGCATTTTGATCCACCAGCTCGGATCCAGATTCCTAATATGGGTGCTCCTCCGGGGCAACAGGTCGAGATGTTTTCGTTTGATCATGATTTGGGAGAGTTTGTCGCAGTGGGGACGGCTACCGTATCCGAAGATGGAGCTGTTCTAACTTCCGATCCCGGCTTTGGTCTGGTGACCTCAGGATGGCATGGTTGCGTTCCTCCGCCGCCACCCTGTGAGCCGGCTGAAAGCGAACGCCCCGAGGATACCCCGTGTCGTAGATGGGAAGCGATTCCGCCAGACGACTCGTGCGATTTTACGCGTTATCGTCCGCTTGACGCCAATGTGGTTTCTCTCATGGCGACGGTAAATGACCAGAGTTCTGATACGGTCTTTGTCGGAGCAGATGTGTCCCTTTCGGCGATAGCCGAGGCCGAAAATTGTGATGGAGTAGAATATGAATG
>CAZUEC010000260.1:0-3728 GCA_964618865.1 uncultured Roseibacillus sp.
AAATACTCGTATCCTTTCATAACTGAGCAATTCAGGTTTTTTCAGGAAGCCCAAAATAACGACAAGCTCTTCATCCGCATCGAGACCGTCAATTGAGACTAGCTAGCAGCAAGAGAAAGAGAAAGTAGGGCTTTCAGAATAAACACAACCTAAAATCCTAACGGCCTCGACCTCCTCGAAATCCTCCTCGAAATCCACCGCCACCGCCTTGTCCATTCACCCGATTCTGAATCCGCTCCAGAGTGGAAGGCTCAATCAAATCCGTTGATTCAAAAAAGCGATTCGCTGCCGCCTCGTCTTCCAGCAACCATCGCCCAGCAGCCATTCCCACTGAACGCTCTCGACGATCTTCATCTCCGATAGTCGCCGCCAAAGTAATCGTCTCTTGAGGATCAGTATCTTGAGCACTAAAGACATAGCTACTCACCGCCCGGTCCCGCACGGAATTATCATCTAAGGAACGAATCACCTCTAAAGCCTCTCCAGGATTGGTCCGAGTCAAAGGACCCATTGCCTCTCCTATTGCGTTTTCCTGCGCAGCCTCACTCCCGTTAGCCAACAGAAAATCCATCGCTGCCACCGGATCATTCTGTGCCCAATTCTCAATCACATCATCAAAAACCTCATCTCGTGCCTGCCCTTCGGAAATCGTCAAAAGCTTTGCAGCCGCAGCCTCCCCATCTCTCTGCGAAAGACCTTCCACCCCCTGAGCCAAGGCCGCATCTCGTTGCTCAGCAGGCAAGGTATTCGCCCAAGCCTCCATCTCACTCCAATTCTCCCGCCCCCACTCCAGAGCAATGGAATCATAAGCCGCCGACTTTCCATCGTCATCTAACCCATTTGCCATCGCAAGTGCAGCCACAGGATCATCGCTCGCAATCTCTTTAATCACATTAGCCACAGCTTCCGAAGCTTGCCGCCCCTCCAAACCTTGTGCCCAAGCAAAAGCCGCATCCGGATCCTGACGAGCCCACTCACTCGCAATAGTACTCGCAGGCCCCTGACCACGTCTGCCTCCCATCATTCGAGATGACGCGAAATCTCCTGGGTTTTCCTCTAAAAATTCGGCCGCCGCTTGCGGATTCACTGAAGCCCAGCTCTGAAGCACCGTTGGCTTCACAAAAAAGCCCGCTCGCCCCATAGTATCCGAATGCTCCAGAGCATTCAGAGGATCAATCTCAGCCCATTGCGAAAACAACAGAAACGATGCCAAAATCCGCTGAGAAAAAGGCAACTCATCTAACTTTCGAGCCTCAACTTCAAACAACGCCGGGTCTAAATTGGCATAAAAATCCAACATCTTCTGAACACGAGCCGTTTGACCAGGTTCATCATAAATTTCATCAAAACTACGCACCACCTTATCTCGCCCAGCATCCACCGCGACCACCTTGGCACGATTTGTCTTCGAATCACTCAAGTTCTGCTCACTCGCACCAGAACCACCCGACTTTCCTCCAATCACAAAACCACCGGCCCCTCCGAGGAGAACACCGCCTAATCCCAGCATAATTGCAGATTGATTCATAACAGACATTCAACTCTCAAAGTAACCAACAGTCGCGAAGAAAATTTATATTCTTAAAAACACCAAAAAGGATTTTTTGCCAATTCCCGACAAACTTCCGCCAAAAACACCCCATCTCACCTCGATACAGCGCTTTCCACCACTTGACCGAAAAAAAAAAACGAACGCGCACTTCCTCCATACTTGAGACAATTCCATGCCCCACTATCGTTTCTCCAGAAACTTTGACTGAATCCGAAGAAATTGAAGAAATCATGGCCCGAGTCCGCCGTTTGGAGCTGCGGGCCAAAAGATTGGTAAAAGAAACCTTCGCTGGCGACTATCACTCCTCCTTCAAAGGACAGGGTCTCGACTTCGACGAATTCCGCGAATACCAACACGGCGACGAAATTCGTTTCATCGATTGGAATGTAACCGCCCGCCTCGGCACCCCCTTCATCCGGAAATTTCGCGAAGAACGAGAACTCTCTGCAATCATCGCAGTCGATATTTCCGCCTCCATGGACTACGGTTCCGTACGACTTTCTAAACGCGAACTCGCGGCCGAAATCTCAGCGCTCATTGCCTTCTCCGCTCGAGACAACGGAGACAAAGTCGGCCTCCTTCTCTTCGCCCACGAACCAATCCTTTACCTCCCCCCCGCCAAAGGCACCAAACACATCCTACGCTCCATTCGCGAAATCCTCGCCACCCCCGCCCCTCAAGGCGCAGTTAACTTTCCCTCTGCCACCAAAGTGCTGATGAAAACGATTCGCCAAAAATCACTCATCTTCCTTCTTTCCGACTTCATTGGAGCCGACTTCTCCAAATCGCTCGCCACCCTCTCTCAGAAGCATGACCTCGTCGCCTTACGCCTCTTCGACCCCACTGAACGCGAACTACCAAAAGTAGGTAAAGTCACCCTCATCGATCCCGAAAACGGCCATGAACGAATCGTCAACACCTCCAACAGCAATGTCCGCATGGGCTTTGCCAAACTAACTCGACGCCATCGAGAAGGAGTCGAAAAAACCTTCAAACGTTACAACATCGACTCCGCCTCCCTCGCCACCAACGAAGACCCCTTCAAAGTCATGCATGGACTTTTCCAACAACGTGCCAAACGAAAAAACTCATGATCCTACAGAAACTATCCTTGTTGTTCAGCACGGGTAAGCTTCTTCTGCCCGTTCCATTCTTACTGACTTCAGCTATGGGACAAGAAAGCATCGAATCCCAACTAGCACCCAATGCTTCTACCCCAGAAGCAGAAATCCCCGCACTCCCCATCGAAGTCATTGACCCCTCTCCTCATTTACCTAGCTTTCCCACTTGGTTGATTCTCCTCTCTGCTCTTCTTATTCTCGCCCCCATCGCCCTCATCGTAATCGCCATTTTAAAAAATCGCTCCCATTCCATCATTCCTTCCGGTCGCCTTAACCCCTCCGCCATCGCTTGGGAGAAACTAACCAACCTTCGTAAACTCCCTCCCCAAACCCCCCTTTCCGAAATCGCCACCCACATCTCACTCGCCATACGACAATACCTCACAGACTCACGGTTAGATTCTTCCCTCTACCAAACTCGAGAAGAATTCCTAACAGACGAAGATCATCTTGCTCACCTTGAAAACCCCGGCAAAGAAAAAACTGCTGAACTCCTCACCGAATTAGCCTCCTTACAATACGCTCCCCCAACCAGTGATGCCGCTCAAACTGAAATGCTTATCGAAAAAAGCCTAAAAACTTTAGACACCCTCGCGCGACCAAAACCAACCTCTCCAGCTGCTGATGTTTGACTTTTTTTCTAAACTTATTTTTGCCGCCCCTTTTTGGTTTTTGGGCTTGCTCTTAATTCCAGCTCTCTGGTTTTTAAAAAATCGCGAAGGAGCCAAATCCTCCATCGTCTTCTCCTCCCTCTCCATTCTTGGAACTCTGGGTTCCAAACCCAAAGTCCGCCCCGGCGGCTTCTCTCTCCTCCTCCTCTCCTTTGCCCTCGCCCTCTGTTTTATCGCCCTCGCCCGCCCTCAACATCGCGAGACATTCACCGCCCGCAAAGCCTCCGGAATTGATATCCTCCTCACCCTCGACTTGTCGGAATCCATGACCATCCCCGACTCTCTTCCACCCAACACTCGTCGCGCTGTTCCCCGGATTGAAGCCGCCAAACTCGTCCTCAAACCCTTTATCCGCAACCGTCCAAACGACCGCATGGGCTTAGT
>CAZUEC010000261.1:0-3708 GCA_964618865.1 uncultured Roseibacillus sp.
CAAACCTTAAAAAAACTCGATAGACGAATAGACTTTTGAAAAATGGTCTAAACCCAGCTCCAGAATTCACCCCACACCAAAAAAACAAAAAAGCCGGACCACATACGCAGTCCGGCTTTTGAAAAAATAATTCAATCAAACGTTTTACTCATCATCATCGTCGTCGTCTCCACCACCTACGGTGACTTCGAGATCAACAAATTCGATATAAGCCATCAGAGCAGCATCGCTAGTCCGAGTTCCTAACTTAGTAATGCGGCAATAGCCACCTTGGCGGTCTGCACAAGCTTCAGCAAGTTCGCCGAAGACCTTATCAACAGCCTCCTTGCCACTCTTAGACTGAGGAAGGAAAGCAATCACTTGGCGGCGCGCGTGCAAATCACCTCGCTTACCAAGAGTTACCAATTTCTCAACCACAGGGCGCAGAGCCTTTGCTTTGGCTAGAGTCGTACGAATGCGTCCATGCGTAATCAAGGAAGCCGCCTGATTGGACAGGAGCGCTTTCCGTTGCGCCGCATTGCGCTTTAATTTGGGAGTTTTTCTACGGTGTTTCATAGGCTCTATCTCAATCAGTCATCAATATTTTGGGCAATCAAGTCAGCAAGACCAACTGGTGCCTCATCTTCAGTGCCCAAACGTGGAGCCTGAAGCTGCGTTACTGGGCCAGAAAGAAGAGCAGGATCAATGCTCATTCCAAGACCCAATCCAAGTTCAACAAGCTTGTCCTTAATCTCATTCAAGGACTTCTTACCAAAGTTACGATACTTCAACATCTCAGCCTCACTCTTCATCGCAAGCTGACCCACAGAAGTAATATTAGCATTGTTCAAGCAATTAGCAGCTCGAACAGAAAGCTCAATCTCGTTCACGCTCATGTTCAGAAGCTTCTTCAGAGCAGCATTTTCTTCACTCTGCTCAGCTGGCGCCTCTTCAAACTCAATTGCGTCGTCATCATAGTTCACGAACACATCAAGGTGATGGCGAAGAATACCAGAAGCTTGCAAGAGAGCCTCATGAGGCTCAATGCGACCATCAGTATGCATATCAAGTATAAGTTTGTCGTAATCAGTGATTTGACCAACTCGAGTATTCTCTACCGAATACTTCACCCGAGTCACCGGGCTAAAAATTGAATCAATCGCAATCACCCCAATCGGAGCGTCAGGACGCTTATTATCATCCGCAATGCGGAAACCACGACCCACCGAAACCTCGAACTCACATTCGAACTTCACTTTGCGATCCAAAGTACAAATCACATGCTTCTTATTGATCACCGAATACATGTTGTCGTCCTCGATATCACCAGCAGTGACCTTACCCTCTTTATTCACATTGATAGAAAGAACGCGAGATTCTTTCCCATGATGCTTAAAACGAACCTTCTTAAGATTGAGAATGATGTCCGTGACATCTTCCACTACTCCCGCCAGCGTCGAAAATTCGTGCTGCACGCCCGAAATCCGCACCGATGTAATCGCCGCTCCCTCCAAAGAGGAAAGAAGCACTCGGCGAAGAGAGTTTCCAACGGTGTGACCAAAACCACGCTCGAAAGGCTCTGCCACAAACTGGGCATAAGTATCAGTAGCAGTATCTTCGTCTTTAACCAAACGGTTCGGAACTTCGAACCGGTCCAACTTAATGGGACCATCCTTTTCTTCTTCTTGGACGTCCTCTACGACTTCTTCAGACATATTTTATTTCAGTTGCCGGGTTTCCCTTCCACGAGTGACGCTTACCCAAGTAAGCGACGAAGGACCAACGGCGATTTACTAACTCGCGGACGGGAACCAATAACAGCAGCCCAGTCTTTGCAATAATTTTTTTACAACTTTATCACCTTCCTGCTTTTCACAACGCGCTCATTACCATAGACTCTACGATGTTGCCGTTACGGAACAGCCTCTTTTGTCATGAAATCCAAGCCAAACCTCACTCGATTCACCTACGAAACAGCCGCTTTTGAAGGCTGGCGCCTCTGCATCAGTCGCGGCGGAAAAACGTTCACTAAGTATTACTCCGACAAACAATACGGCGGACCTCGAAAATCCTTAAAACAAGCCGAAACAAGCCTCGAAAAACTCAAAAAACTCCTCGATAGCTCTCGCAAAGTGAACGGCAAACTCAGTCAAACGACTGTAAAAAAAGCTGAAAAAATGCTCAAAGTCGCCTGATTAAAGGATGCCATCCCCTTCTCCTTCGGTCATTCACTGGTTCAGACGAGACCTGAGAATCTCCGACAACGCATCTCTACTAACTGCTAGCCTAGCAGCAAAAAATCACATTCCACTTTATATCTTAAGCGATTGGGAACAAGAACACTCGTGGACAGGGCCCGGACGCCAACAATTCCTCTGCGAATGCCTCCAATCTCTTTCTAAAAATATAACAGAACTTGGAGGCCGGCTCATCATCCGCCAAGGCGACGCCATCACCGTTTTCAGTGAACTCCTCGCCAACGAACACATTTCCGAAATTCACTTCAATCGTGATCCCGACCCATTTGGAAAAAAAGAAGAAACCCATCTACTCACTCTTTGCCAAAAACAAGGAGTCAAATGCCTAGGGCATCACGATATCGCTCTCCACACCCTCGACGAGACCACAAAGGACGACGGCACCCCCTACCGCGTCTACACCCCCTACAGCAAACGCTGGCTGAAACTCGACAAACATCCCCCTAAAGCCAAACCCACCGTCCTCAGCACTCCCCAAAAAATCAAATCTCTTCCCCTGCCCACCCTCGACACTTGGCAACTCAACCTTCCCTCCCACCTCGACCTCTTACCCGGTAGCGAGATGGCAGCGCGAAAGAGACTCAAAGACGCCATTGCCAACCGCCTTCCCACATACGCTCAAAATCGCGACCACCCCGCCGTTCCTGCCACCTCCCGTCTATCCCAAGACTTACGCTGGGGAACCCTCTCCATCCGCAAAGTCTACGCAGAAGCCCACAAAGCACTCGAATCCTCGCAAAACCCTCTCATTCGAGAAAGCTACCACACCTTCATCAAAGAACTTGCCTGGCGAGACTTCTACCTTCATCTCCTCGAAGCCTTCCCCGATGTCCTCATACAAGAATTCAAGAAAGACTATCTCGGATTACCTTGGGAAGAACCCGATCAAAAATTCACCGCATGGAAAGAAGGGCAGACCGGCTTTCCCATTATCGATGCTGGAATGCGTGAACTCAAGACAACCGGCTTCATGCACAATCGAGTGCGCATGATCGTCGCCATGTTTCTCACCAAAGATCTGCACCTCGATTGGCGGCTAGGCGAACAACACTTTGCCCAACACCTCCTAGACGGCGAAATCGCTTCTAACAATGGAGGCTGGCAATGGTCAGCTGGCACTGGAGCAGATGCCGCACCCTACTTCCGAATCCAAAATCCTTGGACTCAATCAAAACGCTTCGACGCCCAAGGTCAATACATCAAGAAATGGGTTCCCGAACTAGAAATGGTCGCCCCGAAACACCTCCATCAAACACCTGACCTCACCTCCGGTCATCGCAAAGATTACCCTCAACCCATCGTGGAGCATTCCCTCGAACGGAACAAAACCCTCGCAATCTTCAAAAGACACCTCGACCAAGTACGAGGCAAAGCCTGAAACACTCCTAGACCATTTTCCAGATGAGATTGCCGAAATAGACCGTTTTCCAAAAGTTCGTTCGTTTATCGCCGAGAAATTCTCTCCGGAATT
>CAZUEC010000262.1:0-3705 GCA_964618865.1 uncultured Roseibacillus sp.
GGGTTGGGACGGTTGTGCAGATGGAAGGTTTTTTGTTGGCGATTTGTCTTTCTGGGAGTGCGAAGCCGATGGGGGTGCTTACGAAGTTGGTTTGGGAGGCGGAGGGGGGAGAGGCTTTTGCGAATGAAGGGGAGGAGAGGGAGTGGTTGGTTTGTTTGAGGGAGTTTTATGGTCGGATTGAGGAGGGTTTGGTGGAGGGGAATTACCAGCCTCGGCTGTCGGTGTGGCCGGATGCGGAGGATTCGATGGATGAGGAGGCTCCTTATTTTAGCCCTTGGTTAGATGGTTTTTTGAAGGGGAGTATGTTGGTTGGGTCGGAGGTGATGGAGGGGGGGTTTGATGATGATGAGGCGGGGATTTTGGGTTTTTTGGCGATGGAGATGATTGAGGAGGAGGAGAAGGGGAGGCGTTTGTTGGAAGATGATGAGGAGAATCCGATTTTTCAATTTATGGAGCTTGTGCAGAGTCAATTCCTGACTCGGGAGAAGAGGGAGGGGTTTGTTGCGTCTGGGAGGGGGGGAAAAGGTGGAGCGTAATGATCTTTGTCCGTGTGGGAGTGGCCGTAAGTATAAGAAGTGTTGTTTGAATTAGGTTGATTGCGAATAGTTTAGGCTGGGGGGATTTTCGGGGAGGGGGACGTTTGCTACGAAATGAGGAAATTTCGCTGGTTTGACCTTTTCATTTTGAAGTTCCGGTCTTAGTTTTTGGCCTCTTTCGCAGCGCGAAAAACCACTAGTTTGATGAGCGATATAGCTACTCCCACTTCGATTCGTAATGCGGTCATTCGTCTTGCAGGCCATTCTCAGGACGGGATTCAATCCATTGGGGCCTTTTTGGCTCAGTTAGCAGGTTCGACTGCGCAGGATGTGATGACTTATATGACCATTCCTTCTACTATTTCGGGAGGGCCTTCTATTTTTCAGGTTCATTTGGGTTCGGGAGAGGTGTTGCATCCAGGAGATGAGTCCGATACTTTGGTGGTTTTTTATCAGGATAGTTACGATAATCATTTGGCGTCTTTGAAGGATGGTGGGATTTGTTTCTACGATAGTGATAAGGTGGAGGAGGTGCGTGAGGAGCGCGGGATTATTCACATTGGGGTGCCTTTTACTTCGGCGACGATTGAGGCGATTGGTGGGAATGCGAAGTCGCGCGGGAAGAATATTTTTGTGTTGGGAATGTTGTGCGCGGTTTATCAGTTAGATCGGGAGAAGATTTCGGACATTATTGCGGCGAAGTTTGGCAAGAAGTCGGAGGATGTTTTGCGCAATGCGATGTTGGCTTTTGATGCGGGCTATCTCTGGCCGGTGCATGATATTAATCATATGCCGATGGCGCCGGGGGAAAATGATTTGGGGCAAGAGCGGCTTTCGACTGATGGCAATACGATGTTGGGTCTTGGGTTGATTGCGGGTGGGTGTCGTTTTGGTGCGGGTTATCCGATTACTCCTTGGTCGACGATTATGGAGCAATTGCGCTCGGAGTTGCCTAAGTATGGGGGGATGTTTATTCAGACGGAGGATGAGTTGGCGGCGGTGTCGCTGGCGCTCGGAGCTTCTTATGCGGGGCATCTTTCGATTACTGGTTCTTCGGGTCCGGGGCTTTCTTTGAAGTCGGAGGCGATGGGTTATGCGACGATGGCGGAGATGCCGTTGGTGGTGGTGAATATTCAGCGTGGTGGTCCTTCGACGGGGATGCCGACTTCGGTGGAGCAGTCTGATTTGATGCAGGCGATTTATGGTTCGCACGGGGATTCTCCTCGGGTGGTTTTGGCTCCTCGAGATGTGGAAGATTGTTTTTATCTTGCGATGGAGGCTTGCCGAATTGCGAAGGAGTATTCGACTTTGGTGGTGATTCTTTCTGATCAGGCGATTGCGACTCGAATTGAGGCTTTTCCAGAGCCGGATTTGGAGAAGAATTGGGTTGAGCCGGTGTTGGATCTTTCGGAGCGACCCGAAGGTTTCAAACCTTATCCTTTGGATGGGATGACGCGTCATTCTCCTCCGGGAGCGAAGTCGGCGAGTGGGAAGTATCCGGTGGTGACGGGCTTGGAGCATGATGAGTGGGGCCATCCTTCGGGAAGTCCCAAGATGCACGATGAGATGAGTGCGAAGCGTCGTAAAAAGTTGATCAAATTGGGGGAAAGCTATGATGCGCCTGAGATTTATGGCGATGAGTCGGGTGATCTTTTGATTGTGGGTTGGGGTTCGACTTATGGCCCAATCAAGGAGGCGGTGGATCGTTTGCGATCTGAAGGGCATCAAGTTTCTCAATTGGCGATTCGCCATATCCATCCTCTTAATCCGAATTTGGAGGAGGTTTTCACTCGTTTCCAACATGTGTTGGTTCCGGAGATTAATGATCCGGGTGTTTATGGCTATGGCCAGTTGGCTACGATGTTGCGGGCACAAACTTGTAATGCTGCCATTCAATCCTTGAATAAGATTCAAGGTCTTACTTTCCGTGTTAAGGAAATTGTGACCAAGGCTGAGGAGGTCTTGGCTGGGAAGTAATTTTTTCTGAACTGTTAGAATTTTTCAAATCATGTCCACTCCTGCTGAACCTAAAAAACTCACTAAAAAAGAACTTAAGGCGGATCACCCAACTTGGTGTCCGGCTTGTGGTGATTTTGCTGTCCTCGCTTCTTTCTTCAATGTGGTGCAGAAGCTTGGCTTCGATCATGAGAAGGTTGTTTGTGTAGCTGGAATCGGTTGTTCGTCTCGTTTTCCGTATTTTGTGAATACGCATGGCATTCACTTTATTCATGGACGAGCTCTTCCGTTGGCGACGGGGATTTCGCTTTCGCGTCCAGATTTGCATGTTTTTGTTTTTGGAGGTGATGGTGATGGTTATTCGATTGGGGGGAATCATTTAACTCACGCGGCGCGTAAGAACATTAATCTCACGTATGTGGTGATGGATAATTTCGTTTATGGTCTGACTAAGAATCAAACTTCTCCGACTTCTCCTTTGGGTCGGAAGTCGAAGACGGATCCTCGAGGGGCGATTGATCGTCCGATCAATCCGATGGCGCAGTTGGTTAGTAGTGGGGCAAGTTTTGTGGCTCGTTCTCATGCGTCACAGGTGAAGCATATGAATGAGATGTATGAGCGGGCGATTCTACACAATGGTTTTTCGGTGGTAGAGACGCTTTCGGAGTGTACGATGTTTTATCCTGGTTCTTTTGATGATAGTATTCCGCGCAAAGGGGGAGAGTTTAATCTCGTGGGTGAGGATCATGATAAGCAGGATTTGGCGGCGGCGATGGCTTTGACCAATGATTTGAGCCCAGGAAAGTTCGGGGTTTATTATGAGGAGGAGCGGGATACTAAGAATGAGTTGGAAAGTGCTTGGGTGAAGGATGCGCAAGCGGCTCATAAGGGTCTTTCTGGCCCGGATATTTTGCGGAAGAGTTTTGCTCGGATGAGGTAGTGGTTGGGGGGGAGGAAGGGGTGCTTTTTTATTTAGGCCCTTTTCCAAACGATCACGCTGTTATGTTGTTTTTTGATCTTCTGTGAGAAGTGGCAGTGGAGTTGGGTTCAAGAAGAAGAGTGGTTGAAATTTGCGGATGAGAGCGTTGCTCCTGAGTCATGGGTTCCTCGCTTTGGCTTAGGCCTAGGCTATGGCGGGCAGGCGTCCGGTTCTTTGGTTATACCAACTCACCAATCTTTCTGGTGGAATGGAATGCTTTTTGAGTTTTAAAAA
>CAZUEC010000263.1:0-3686 GCA_964618865.1 uncultured Roseibacillus sp.
AAAAAACTCGATAGACGAATAGACTTTTGAAAAATGGTCTAATACGTCCAACTTTCTGAAATAAAATTAAAAAAAATCCGATTTCCTGTCGCCCTCCCCCGACTCCAATCCCTCTCACTCTGCTCTTCAAGAATCCGGCAGCCAACAGGCACAATTCAAGAGTGGACCTTCTCTTCTGGCCGTCCACAATTGCCCCCAATGCTAACCCGCCTCCAAGTCCCTCTCCTCACATTCGCTCTACTCCTCCTGCAATCTTGCTCTCCGAGTAGCTCCACCTCCTCTCCTGCAGCCAAGCTCCTCGGCATCCACTGGAACACGATCGAATCAAACATTGCCGCTCAACGCACCGCCGGGCATCCCAACTACGACCCCACTTGGCTCTACCTCGTCGACCCCGCTACCCAGCGCCTGCACATCATCAATCGCAAGAGTGGCCAAATTAAAGAATCTCTCCGCTGTGGCACTGGTAAGAACGGCCTCGGGGACGGTGATGCCCAAACTCCCACTGGCTTCTTCACCATGGGCGGTGTCCGCATCGCCAAAAACGGCAATACCGCCATCCAAACCGGCGACTCAAAAAAAGGAGTCAGCGGCATCTATGCTGAAATGCTCTATCCCCCCACTCACCCCGATCCCACCTTGCGCGGCCTAGTCCCTAACAACGTCGTGATCCACTCCTACAATCCCGCTGTCAGTAATATGCTCGCACAACGTCGCAACCAACGACTCATCGGTCGCGTCCCCTGCACCACTGGCTGCCCCGTCCCCGACATCGAGGATGCGCCTAAACTCGTCCCCTACCTCAAGAAAAGCGCCGGTCAATTCGACCCCTCCGCTAACCCCAACAACAATCTGAGAGCGCTCATCAACAGCGGCCAAGTCAAGCAATACCAACGGAACCAACTCGGGGCCGCCATCTACATTCTCAACCGTCAATAAACTGAAAAAAAACAACCAACACCTTCATATGAACAACCAAGAAGATTCAACCAACCAGCCTAGCAGCAATCTCTCTCGGCGAAACTTCATCCACACTGCCGGCGCAGGTTCCGCAGCAACTCTCCTACTCGGCACCCTGAGCGCAAACGCTCAACAGGCCGACGAAAAAGCGCAACCCATTCGCTGGGGTTTTGTCGGCACCGGCTCCATCGCCAATTCAACGGCTCGCGCATTGAAGAATTCTCCGAATGCCGAACTCGCCGCCAGCTCTAGCAGAACGCTCAAAAAGGCAGAAGACTTTGCAGCCAAATATGGAGCTGGCAAAGCCTTCGGCTCATGGGCAGAGATGTGCAAGTGGGACGGAATCGATGCCATCTACATCGCCACCCCCACTTCAGTCAAAGAAGAGATCACGATCGCAGCCGCTCAAGCCGGCAAACATGTCCTCTGCGAAAAGCCCCTCCCAAGCCTTCCCGCAACCAAAAGAATGTTAGCGGCCTGCCGCGAGAACAAGGTCGCCTTCATGGATGGAACTCACTTCTCTCATCATCCCAGATCGATCCAGATCGAGAACCAGCTCGATACCCTCGCCGGAAAACGCCGCACCCTCGACTCCATCTTCCAATTTAACATCAGCAACAAAACCAATATCCGCATGATCCCCGAACTCGAGCCAATGGGAGCGATTGGAGATGCCGGATGGTATAACATGCGAGCGATCGTCGACTACATCAATCCAAACACCGAACTAAAGGCCGTCTCCGCCTTCATCAGACGAGATCCCGAAACAAAGGCCGCCATTGCCGGCACCGGCATCCTCAGCTTTAAGGATGGCTCCAGCTCGACTTTCAGTTGTGCCTTTGATGCAGGCTCATCGACAAGCGAAGTCCGCATCGTCGGAGATCAGGGCAACATCGATATCCCTGGTTTCATCACACATAATGGGGACAATTCTGGGAGTTACACCCACTCCAGAAGAAAGAAGCCTACCGAAACAATCAAAGTAGAAGCTCCTCGCCCCGACGCGGCCATCCTCTTCGAGAACTTCTCCGCGATCGTTCATGACCCCTCCTTGCGCAAAAAATGGGAAACAAAAAGCGAACGCACTCAAGAACTACTAGACGCCGTCTGGGCCAGTGCACTCGCCAATGAATAAATCTCAACCCACCTCCTCAGAGCCATGAAGAAAGGAGAGCGCTGTGCCCCCACCCTCACACAGCGCTGAACCCCTTCCGCTACAACTCTACTCCCGCCTGTCATCATTTGTGATTTTGGATTGCGATAGGTTTCTCACTTTTTCCTCTCTTTGCCCAACATCGGTAGGGACACTCACGCCGAGCCTTCCCTCCCATTCTGAGAAATCACCAATGACGAGGCGCGCCAAGTATAAGAAGAAAAGAAGAAAAGAAGAAACTAGCTTACCATCCTCCAAGAACACACGATACATGCAATACCCCGAACTCGTCCAAATCCTCGAAAAACGTCTCGAAGTGATCGCCGACCACGACTCACGCGATCGCGACCCCGTTGCCCACCTCGCAGCCCTCACTGAGGTCAGCGAGGCCATCACAACTTGGCATCAAGAACATCGCCACGAGATCGACGCTAACCTCGAACACTTCCTCTCCGGAGCCAGCTTTCAAAAAGCCCTCAACTACCTCCAAACCGGTATCCGTAAACCCTGCGGAAGCTGATCCTTGCCTTCTCCCTTCGAAAAAAGGAAAAGCGAAATTCTAAGGCACTTCGGAGCGATGAAGAGTTGACTGAGCCTTATTTGACAATGACTCGATATCGGTTTTGTTCCCCTAACGAGCAGTCCGAACTTGGTTCAAACCTTCCTTTTTCCTCCTTAGCTGATAACAGTGGCGTCACCTCAGCGGCAGAGTTTGCTAAGGCGGTCGCAGCAGTTCGAAAAAATCCTACCCGGCAAGCGACCTCGAAGGATTACTTCATTGATTGGGAGCATTTTTATAACCAACGAGATCGTGCTGGGATGAAGGAGACGATGAAGCATCTAGCCGACCGGAACATCGTGTCGCTCATTAACAATACCACCTTCATGAGCGATACCCCGATCACGGACGATTGGGTCAAGAAGTTCAAATACTGGAAGTATTGCTACACGATGGTTTATCACTTTGCCTCCCAGCATAACATTACGATGTTTGCCTTTCGGAACGAACCTCATGCTCACATTAAATACGACCCTTGGGAAAGTCACTGGTTGCTTTGTGCGGATGCGATGCGCAAAGCCATGGATGATGTGAATCGTGACTTCAAGAAGACCTTAAAGTTACTTAAGAGATAAAAAAGGGGAGGATGGTTGACGAATACCATCCCATCCGAGGGAAAACGAGCCGGATCACCCTCCCCAATCGACGACGACATTAATCGGATTCGACCATGTCGTTTAATCCATTGCAGTTCCGTCTTTAGCAATCCCTTCAACCTCTCACTTGCAGTAGTTCCATCATGGGGGTCTTTACTAGTAGGTTCGCCCGCATCAGGATCAAAGTTCAGACCCATCGCAACATCTCTTCTCCCATCCATATTCTCACACATCAAGGCGAAAACGCACTCAACTCCTCCGACTATTATACTCGCACGCATCATAAATTGTGAGTTACGCGAAGTGAATCATTTACTGGACCGCGAGTCTTTAGCTCGCCCCCCTGCTTCGTCAGGCCCCAATTGACGAAGTGAACTCAAGCCTCTCACTTTCCACAAATCATGGTGCGTGGCAGTAG
>CAZUEC010000264.1:0-3669 GCA_964618865.1 uncultured Roseibacillus sp.
GTTTCTAACTTTGTGGTGCAGGCTTTGAAGGGGCAAGATATTACGATTTACGGAGACGGGACACAGACGCGTTCTTTCTGCTACGTTGATGATTTGATTCGCGGTTTTTTGGGGTTGATGGAGAGTGATTATTCGTTGCCGATGAATATTGGAAACCCTGATGAATTCACGATGTTAGAACTTGCGGAGGAAGTGTTGAAGCAGGTGGGGGGGACTTCAAAGCTTGTGTTCCATGATTTACCACAGGACGATCCTCAGCAACGAAAGCCTGATATTTCAATCGCTCAAAGCGAATTAGGGTGGAAACCTACAGTTCCACTTGCCGAAGGGTTAGAGAAGACGATTGCTTATTTTCGGAAAGATTTAGGGCTCTAGGTGTTTGTTTTCTTGTTTGTAATTACCTCTGAAATGCTACGATGAAAAAAGCGGTTTTATTTTGTACTTTAGGTGTCGTTTGTTGGATATTGGCAGCTTTTTTAATTGTTCGATTTGTTAGGGTGTTGAGGGAGGAGGTGAATTCGAATGTGGTGATGGTGGAAGCTGGGCATTCAGTAGTTTTTTCCGCTGAGGGTGCGGGGCAATATACTCTCTGGCACAATTATCGGGATGTTGTAGAAGGAAAGACTTTTCATTCTGCCCCGGAGTTATCGAGTGGTTTTACATTCGAGCTCAGGGGGTTGCCGTCGGGGAATTTAGTTCCTTTGGTCACTTCTCATGCAGATACTCGTTATTCTTCGAGTCAGGTTTCTAAAAAAGGGTTGGGCACTTTTGTGATCCCGATATCGGGAGATTATGAGTTAACGGCGATTGCACCTGCTGGAGAGTCGCGTATGTTTTCACTGAGTAGAGGGAGTTTTATGAGTGTTTTTGGGAAGCTTTTTGGAATGATGGGGGCAGGAGTATTTTTGTTTATTATTGGAGGGCTCTTTCTCATTTTCGGAATTGTGATGTTTATTGTTGGATCAAATTCAAAAGCTCAACCACCTTTGTCTATAGATGTTACCTGAAGCTGTTCTTTTCGATTTTGATGGTACTTTGGTAGATACTGAGTGGGCAATTTACTCGGCATGGTTGCGAACCTATCAGCGCTATGGGCAGGAGTTGTCTCTTGAAACTTACGTGCAGTGTATTGGTTCTGATTTTGAGACTTGGTCGCCTAAAACTCATTTGGAAGAATTAACAAATCGGTCTTTTGACTGGGTTCGCTACGATTCTGAGCGTCAGGAGGAGATTGAGGCGGAGCTCCGAGAGGAGGGTGTGGTTGCTGGAATGCGAGATTTGTTGGCTTCTTTGGCTGGCAAAACGCGTTTGACGGTGGTGTCTTCTTCTTCTCATGATTGGGTTGATGGTTGGCTGGAACGCTTGGATTTAAGGGGTTTTTTCGAGAATGTGACCTGTCGAGGAGATGCCCCTCGGATCAAGCCTGCTCCTGATCTTTATCTCGCATCGGCGCAAGCACTTGCGGTAACGACAGAAAATTGTATTGTTATTGAAGATTCCTTAAATGGGGTGCGAGCTGCGAAATCGGCAGGAATGACGGCATACGTTGTTCCTAATCGTATTACCTCGGTGAGTGACTTCCGAGAAGCTGATGCAGTTTACGAGACTGTTGAGGCTCTTGAGAATGCTCTTTTGCTGAATAAATCTGACAACTTTACCGCCTCAAGCGGGTAAATTCTTTCTATACAATGAAGTTCCTCAAAGTTTGCTCTCAACTTTCGCTTACGTTTTCTCTGCTTTTGTTTGTGGCCTGCGGTCGCAATGTTGGCGATTCAGGTTTCCGAGGTCAGTCGAGTGGACTGCGGGAGAAGCAGCTAGCTTCTTTGGGCTATGTTTCTTTGCCTCTGAAGAAAATTAGTCGCGATTCGAGATATTCGGGCAAATTTCTGGTCAATGGGAAGACGGTGAATCTGTTGATTGATTCGGGAGCGAATTCTACTGATTTGGATACTCGACTTGCTCCAAGGTTGGGTCTTCGGATTGATGAGACTGCTCGTGTGGTTTCGAGGGGGGCATTGGGGCGTCCTGTGACTTCGAAGGTTGGTTTAGGGGTGCTTTCGGCAGGTCCAGTTTCTGCGCTACCGTTTCCTTTTATGTTGGCCAATGAGTCTCTGGGAGCGACGGCGACTTCGCGTTATGATGGGCAGGTGGGATTGGATGCGTTGGAAGCCTTGGGGGCTTTGGTTGATTTGAGCACAGGGAAGCTTTGGGTGCCGGGGCGGGAGGCTGGGAATACGCGGGAGCAGAGTATTCGGCCTTTGGGAGAACGGAAGATGCTTGGTTTTAATACACTTCATTTACAGGCGGCAAAGAATCTTCCTCATCTCGTGCTCGAATCGCAATGGAATGGTCGTTTGGTGACTTGGATTGTGGATACGGGGGCAGAGGTTTCGGTGCTTTCGCAAGAGAGTGCGAGTGAATTGGGGTTAAAAACGCGACCAAGCTCTGCCCGTATTATTGATGCTTCGGGCGACAATGCTTCGGCTCGCTCTGCGACTTTTCACAATATGGTTTTTGAGCGTCTGATTGTTTCGGAATTTCAAGTAGCGGTGATTCCGTTGCCAGTTGTTCGTAAGAATTTCAACGATCGTAATGGTCGCACGGTGGATGGCATTATTGGGATGGATTTCTTGGAAAATTCGGGTGCACTTTTTGATGCGGGTTCTCGTTTACTTTATGTTGGGGATCCGGCGATCGAGGGGAAATTACTTCCGAGTCGCACGTTTGCGGATCGGGGAGAATTCTCGGCAGTGGGGTTGAGTTTAGCAAAGTAGCGGTGGTGACTGGGTCTAGTCGGTGTCGCTTCTCGGTCTGCTGAGTGTTGCACCTGAGGCGGGAAAGAGAGGGTGCGGAGTTGAAATGATCATTGTTTTCTCGGTCGTGAGTCTGTTGACGAATGAGGTCGTTTTTTTTCTCACCAGCTGTGATGTGGTGGAGGTGAGGATGTTAGTTTTGTCATAAAGGGGTGTTTTTTTGTTGAAGTTATTGGCCTGAAGAGGTCAGGCCGTGATATTTAGCAGCGTCCCTGTTATGAAAAAATCCCTAGAAGAAAACAGAGTCTTCGCAAACGAGAAATTCAAAAAAAAATTTGTGAAGTCATTTAACTCAGAATTAAAACGTCTCGGAATAGAGACCGCTGATATCCAAAAGAAGTGTGGATACTCCGCGCCTCAAATTGGCTATTGGCTTAGAGGAATCAGAGTGCCTAGTGCGCGCAACTTGTCTGTGCTATGGAAAGCGTTTCCTGATCTCGACATGAATAAGCTTCTGAAGTGATTCATGCGAGAAGAGGTTTAATCCTCTGAAGAACGCTCCGGCTTTCTCTTGTAACTTGCTCATTTAGCGGGTTTGAAGAGAGAAAGAAAAAGGAATGGTGCTCGATGCGGGATTTGAACCTGCGACCCCCACAATGTCAATGTGGTGCTCTACCCCTGAGCTAACCGAGCCTTCCTTTCGGGGCGGGGAAACTAAGAGGATTTTTCACGGCTGGCAATGTCTTTTTTACAAATTGGAGATTGCTTGTTTGGATTTGGCTAAATCGGTCAATTCGCTGTTCTCTTTCTGATTTCCGAGAAAAAATTCTGGCGTTCACGCGAATGAGTTTGGATTCATTTCTATTCTCGTGGGGAGGCTTGGTGTCTTTTTTTAGGGTTAGACCATTTTTCAAAA
>CAZUEC010000265.1:0-3665 GCA_964618865.1 uncultured Roseibacillus sp.
CTCGCGTCGGCTCCCCCGCAGTGTGAGAATCTATAATTCGAACTTTTTCAACAATGCAGGGTATCTAAATGGATGTCTTCATGGCAGTATGGGAGTTATCGAGACTCTTGCGCATTTGGGGAAAATTTCACCTGGTTGTCATCGTCTGGAAACTCCAGTAGGGGTGATTACTGCAGAGTTAGATGAGGAAGGCTTTGTGACGATCAGCAATGTTCCTAGCTACCGTCTTCGAACAGGAGTTTCCCTTGAGGTGCCCGGTTATGGAAAGGTGAGAGGGGATGTGGCTTGGGGTGGGAATTGGTTTTTCTTAGTGGATCAGCAAGGGCCGGCGATTGGGGCAAAAAATATTGAGAAGCTAACAGATTTCGCTAAATCCATTCGAGAAGCTCTCGATGCCTCGGACATTCGAGGGGCGGGTGAAGCGATTATTGATCATGTTGAGCTTTTTAGTGCTCCTGAATCCGGAGTATCGGCTGACAGTCAGAATTTTGTTTTATGCCCAGGTCAGGCTTATGATCGTTCTCCTTGTGGCACGGGGACTAGTGCGAAGTTAGCCTGCCTTGCAGCTAGCGGTCAGTTGAAGGAGGAAGAGGTTTATCTTCAGGCTGGAATTTTAGGAACTGCTTTTGAAGGTCGTTATCAACGGCTTGACGAACAAAGGATTACCCCCATTGTGAGAGGGCGAGCGTTTGTTACTGCGGAAGGCGAACTCATTCTTCGCGAAGATGATCCCTATCGTTATGGGGTAGAATGTAAATAAAACAGCACGATTTATGAAATTAGAAGGTTACTCAATCATTGGAAGTAAAAGTGGGCAGGGAGCAGGAGCTACTTGGCAAGTCACGAATCCTCATACTGGAGAACAATTGGATACGGTATTCCATGCCGAAGATATCTCTGGAGTTGATCAAGCGGTCGTTCTTGCGGAAGAGGCTTTTGAGTCTTACGGTTATTCTAGTAATCAAAAGCGAGCTGAATTTCTCCGAACAATTGCGGATGAGATTAACGCGATCGAAGAAGAGATTGTTCCGCGAATGATGGCAGAGAGCGCTCTTCCTGAAGCGAGGTGTCGAGGAGAGAAAGGGCGCACCATTGGTCAATTGCGGATGTTTGCCGATTTGGTGGAAGAAGGGTCTTGGTTAGATGCGCGCATTGATTTAGCCCAACCTGACCGAGCGCCGATTCCAAAGCCAGATTTGCGTTCCATGCAGCGTCCTTTGGGTCCTGTAGCCGTCTTCTGCGCGAGTAATTTTCCTTTGGCTTTTTCAGTAGCTGGTGGTGATACGGCGAGTGTTTTAGCCGCGGGATGTCCTGTGGTGGTGCGGGCGCACGCGGCTCATCCAGGGGTTGCGGAATTGGTTGGCAAGGCGGTGCAAGCTGCGGTTGCGAAGTGTGGTTTGGCAGAAGGAGTTTTTTCCTTGGTTTTTGATGATGGTTTGGCTTTGGGCACTGCTTTGGCTCAGCATGCTGGGATCAAAGCGATTGGTTTTACGGGATCGAGGTCTGGAGGAAGAGCGCTCATGGATTTGGCGGCTGCTCGCGAAGTGCCCATTCCGGTTTATGCTGAGATGAGTTCGATCAATCCTATTTTCATCTTGCCAGATGCTTTGAGAGAGCGGAGTGCACAAATCGCGGAAGGACTTGTTGGTTCGGTTTCTTTGGGAGTGGGTCAGTTTTGCACGAGTCCTGGTTTGGTCTTTATTGCGGGCGAGAGAGGAGATGAGTTTGTCAGTGCAGTGGCAGAAGGTCTGGGGGCGGTTCCTCCAGCTACGATGTTGCATCAGGGTATCGCCAATAATTTTTCATCGGGAGTCGAACAAATGGCCGCGCAGGAAGGAGTGGAGCAAGTCACTTCAACAGAGGCTACGGGCTGTCAAGCTGGAGCTTCGGTGTTTCAAACAGATCTTGAGCAGTTTCTTGCTAACGAAAAATTAAGTGCGGAAGTGTTTGGCCCTAGCACTTTAATTGTTGATTGTGGTTCTGAAGAAAGATTTATAGAGGCGGCTAAAATTTTGGAAGGGCAGCTAACTGCAAGTATTCACGGCACGGATGCTGATCTTGAAAAAGCGGGATCCCTTCTTTCTTTGCTTTCGCATCGAGCAGGGCGGTTGATTGTGAATGGTTTCCCAACAGGGGTGGATGTTTGTCCTTCTATGGTGCACGGAGGGCCTTATCCTGCGACATCCGATGGTTCTAGTAGTTCTGTTGGGACCCAAGCTATTACTCGCTTCACTCGGGCGGTGTCTTGGCAAGGCGTGCCGGAGAGTCTCTTGCCTTTAGAGTTGCAGTCTTCTAATCCTCTCGGCATTTGGCGCCTTGTTGATGGCTCTCTGAGTAAAGAGCTCGTGTAGGATGAGTATGTCGCAAGAGGCTCAATCAATCTTGGTAGTTGGGGGGGGAGTGATTGGGCTGTCCTGTGCTTATTATTTGGCAAAAACGGGCCGAAAAGTAAGAGTTATTGAACGGGATTCGACATTATTATCGGGTTCGTCGGAGGGAAATGCTGGAATGATTGTTCCTAGTCACTTCATCCCTCTCGCTGCTCCTGGAGTGATTGGGCAAGGGCTCAAGTGGATGCTTAATCCGAAGAGTCCTTTTTTCCTTCGTCCTCGCTTGGATCTCGATTTAGTTCGTTGGGTTTGGACTTTTTTTCGGCACGCCAACGCAGATCATGTTAAAAAGAATGAAACGCTTTTGCGCGATCTTGGTTTGGAGAGTCGCCGCCTTCACATCGAGTTGGCAAAGTCTGAAGGTTATTCCTTAGTTCAAAAAGGATTGCTGATGCTTTGTCAAAGTGAGAAGGGGTTAGAAGAAGAAATTGAAATGTCGCGAGAGGCCGAGAGACTGGGTCTCGAGGTGAAAGCTTTCGATGCGGGAGAGCTCAAAGCCTACGAACCTCATGCACAAATTGAAGCTCGAGGTGGGGTGTGGTTTGGTCAGGATTGTCATCTTTCGCCGATGGATTTTCTATCTGCTTTGAGAAAGGCAATTGGGAAGCTGGGCGGGGAGTTTTTGGAAGAACGAGTGACGGATTTCAAGTATTCGGGAGCTAAGGTGATGGGCTTAGAATTTGAGTCAGGAGATGTTATTGAAGGAGATCAAATCGTATTGGCTGGTGGAATAGCAACGAGTTCTCTGAGCGCTCGTTTGGGAGTAAAGATGCCGATGCAAGGTGGAAAGGGCTATAGTCTAACTCTTCAGAAGCCGAGAAAGAGTCTCGAGCTTTGTAGTCTGCTGAAAGAGGGAAGAGTGGCGGTTACCCCAATGGGTCAAAAGCTACGGGTGGCAGGAACGATGGAGATTTGTGGAGAAGAGAGTGCTATTAATCCTCTTCGCTTGCAGGGAGTGATAGAGTCGTTTTGTCGGTTCTATCCCGAGTTTCAGGCCAGTGATTTTTCAGGAATAGAACCTTGGGTAGGCTTAAGGCCTTGTTCGCCTGATGGGTTGCCTTATTTGGGTAAGCTCTCCGCTCATGAGAACGTAACGATAGCAAGTGGACATTCGATGTTAGGGCTTAGTCTCGCACCAATTACGGGGATGTTAGTCAATCAATTAGTTACAGGCGAAAATAGTTTGATTGATTATAAGGCCTTGGATCCAGAGAGATTTAGTTAGAGCTTCATGAAAAAGTATGAAATCGCAGGATTCCTAAGATTCTAGTTCTG
>CAZUEC010000266.1:0-3658 GCA_964618865.1 uncultured Roseibacillus sp.
CTCAAGAAATTCTCTCTCGGCGATAAACGAACGAACTTTTGGAAAACGGTCTAATCATGGGCACTTGCGGACGGCTCAGCGAGCCTTCGCGACCATTTGCAGAAGTTACAAATTATGATGCAGGTCGGTAGAGTAACCGTCTTCAGTCGAGTGAGAGAGGGGGCTTTTGTTTTGTCTAATGAGGATCTAGCAGATTTCAGTGAAGGCGTTTACTCGGGCTCCTTTACTCGGGCTTCATTTCCACTTGAATGGCTTGCTCAGATTTGAGGTATTCGGCGGCGAGAGCATTGATTTCTTTTAGATTAATCGCTTTGTAGTCGTCGTTTCTTTCCTTGGCCCATTGGATGCGAAAAGGTTCAGCTTGTGAGCGAGCCATTACAACGTTGAGCCAGTATCCATTATCTCTTTCGGCTTGTTCGAGTTGGGAAATGATTGGGTTGAGGGCGCGTTCGAGTTCGTCAGCGGTGGCACCTTCTTTCGCTAGCGTGGTTCCCAGTTCCAGAGTGATGGTGTTGATGGTTTCTAGGTCTTCGGGCTTAGCGATGGAGAATCCAAAGAGGTAGCCGAAATTGGGGTAAGATTCCGATGGTCTTGCCCCAGCTTGAGGGGAGTAAGTTGCTCCCAGTTCTTCGCGTATTTTTTCTCGCATGCGATTCCCGAGAACGTCGACGAGAATGTTGAAGCGACGAGTGCGAGAAATGTTTTTGTCGACTCCAGGTGCTTTCCAAAGAACCATTGCTGCTGCTTTCGGAATTTTGGATTCATAAGTGAAGGCTTGTTTTTGCGGAGTTTTCGGGAATTCAAGGAGAAGAGCTTCAGGGTATTGTTTTGGTTTTTCTGCCCGCGTGGGGAGGGCGCCGAAGGTTTTGAGTAAGGCTTTTTTTAAGAGTTTGGGATCTAAGTCACCGACGATACTCAGTTCGAGGTAGTCATTGGTGAGTTGGGGGAGAAGCCATTGTTTGACGTCGTTTTCGGTGTAAGTTAAGGCGGTCTCTAAAGAGGGGATGCTGAAGCGAGGGTCGTTGTGGTGGAGCCACTGCGTCATCTTAACCTGGGCGCCGCCCATATCGTATTTGAGTTGATCATAAAAATCGGGGAGAGCTTTTTGGAATTGGCGCATTGCTTCTTCGCGAAAGCCGAGATCGGTGAGATAGGCACACATCAATTGTAGTTGTCGTTCTAAATCTTCTGGAGTGGTTCGACCGGCAAGAGTCATCGCGGTATCGGAGATGCTGAAAGCGGCTCCGGCATTGATGCCGGCTAGAATACGTTGCAATTCGTCTTCGGAATGTTGACCGAGTCCGCCAGCGTTTAGGAAGGCGCTGGCAAGTTGGTCGAGCCCTGGTTTGTCACGTGGCATGGTTTGCTTTCCGCTGCCGAATCGCGCGGATAAGCTGATGGAGTTTTTGGCAAATTCAGTTCGCTTGTAATTGACGCGCACTTGGTTAGACAGGATGAGTTGAGTGATGTCTAACTCTTCGATTCGGCTTTCGGAAGTGATGGTTCCGGTTTCGCCAAAATTGGTGTAGGCGAAGTCGGCTTTTGTTTCTTCGGCGAGAGGTTCAACGGGTTGGTTTTTACTCGTTTCGTAAAGGGAGAGTAGTTTCTTTTGAGTGTCTTCTTCCTCTTTGGCGGTGGTTAAAATGAGGGTGAGATCGGGGGTGTTCCAAAATTCTTTGAAGGCGGTGTGGCAGGCCTCGGGGGTGAGTGTTTCGAGGCCTTTCTGAGCAATGCGGAGGTTGACTGCGGGAGCGGAAAAGGTGGTGAGGCTATTGATTCCACTGACCACTTGCATGGCGAGAGCAGGCGATTGGGCGGTTGCTTCTCGTTCGACTGCTTGTTCGTAAGAGTTGAGGAGGTTGGCTTTGATTTCTTCAAATTCAGATTGATTAAAGCCGTGTTCGAAAGCTCGTCGAAACTCTTGTTCGAGGACTGGAACGGCTTCTTGCCAACGGTCTTCTGCGGCTGTGATGTCGATGGAGCCGAATTCGATTTCTTGAAACCAAACTCCTCTTGAGGCGGAACCGTTCTGGAGGGGAGAGTTTTCTTTTTTCGCAAGAATCGAGAAGCGGCGATTGAGCATGGCATGGGCGACTCCAAGGGGGAGTTTTTTCATTCGAAGGGCAATGGAATCTAATTCGACTTCAGCTTTACTCGCTTGCAGAATGGAAAGATCGTCAGAAGGGACTTCGGAATCGGAGAAGACGATGGCTCGGAATCCGGTGTCGGTTGGGATTTTACCCAAATTCGGGCTTGCGCCTGGAGTGACCGGGTTTTTCATGTTCGCGAAGATGTCTTCGATGCGTTTTTCCATGGCGGCGACTTCGATGTCACCAACCACGATGAAGGTCATGTTATGAGGAGTGTAGTAGTCTTGATAGAAATCGACGAAGCGTTCGCGCACGGCATTTTTGATCACTTCTTCAATTCCAATGGGAAAGCGACGGGTAATGAGTGAGTCTGGAATGAGGAATTCAAATTGTTGTTCCATGAGTCGCATCTGAACTGAGTCGCGGGAGTTTTTTTCGGAAAGAATGACGCCGCGTTCTTTATCGATCTCTTCGCCTTTGAGGAGAGCTCCATTTGCAAAATCCCCCATGACGGTATAGGCAAGATTGAGGGTTGGTTCTGCCAAATTAGGGAGATCGAGCATGTAAACAGTTTCATCGAAAGAGGTGTAGGCATTGGCATGAGCACCGAAGGCAATGCCTAGTCGTTCCATTTGAGGGATGAGTTGTTTGGAGTCTGGAAAGTTGCGGGAACCATTGAAGACCATGTGTTCCAAAAAGTGGGCGACACCCTGTTGATCGTCGGCTTCGTGGAGAGAGCCGGCGTCAATGTGTAGACGTAGTGAGACGCGCTTAGGAGGTTCGCTATTGGGGATGATGACATAGCGAAGGCCGTTTTCCAGAGAGCCGAAAGTGGCTCGCTCATTGGCAGGGATGTCGCCGGTTTCGTGAGGCCAAGGCACGCGAGGTGGGGTGGCGAAGGATTCTGTTTTTTTGGCCTCGGAGTTGGCGGTTGTTTTGGGGGCCTCTGGGGCGCTTGTTTGAGCGGGCAAAAAGGAGCTCGTTGCCAAGATGGTAATCGTGGGGAGGAAAAACGACAATTTGGTCATAGGAGAGATCTAGCGTAATGAGGGAGATTGGCCATCACTCGTTGTCGTAAAGTGCGACAGAATGGGTTGGCAGAGGGGATGGGATTCTAGTCTTCAGGTTCGCATTTCGGATTGATTTGAAGCCAAAAACGTGGTTCTTTCTTCGCCTTCCTGCAACGAGCGCACGTGGCGGAATTGGTAGACGCGCTGTCTTCAGGCGGCAGTGCCCTTTGGGCGTGGAGGTTCGACTCCTCTCGTGCGCATTTTATAATCAATGTCTAGAAGCACATTGGCAGATTGAGTCGCTCATGATTCAGCTCCTGTGAAGTGGTAAACGTTACGCTTGGACTGAGTTGATTTGGATTGCGTTCGCTTTTACTCATTGAGCCAACTGCGAATTCTTTCGCCGGCCTTCTTTGCGTGCAGTTTTTTTTATTTGAAACTGTTTTCCTCTCCCATGCCGTTCATTTCGATGGTGAAGGCCTCGTCGAAGCCTTACGCAAAGCTACCGGCGGAAGCTGATGGCTTTAGCATTCAATTCTCCATCTAGGGCCAAGCCCT
>CAZUEC010000267.1:0-3642 GCA_964618865.1 uncultured Roseibacillus sp.
GGATATGGGAGGATGTTGATGGAGGCGATTGAGGGAGAGCTTCGGCAGCGTGGTTACTTGGGGGTTGAGCTCCATGCTCGGCGGGAGGTTGTGCAGTTTTATCTCGCGGGTGATTATGTGGTGGAGGGAGATGAGTTTGAGGAGGTGGGGTTGCCACATTTGAAGATGGTGAAGGAGTTGACGAGTTTTCGAGCTGGTTAGGATTTAGAAGAGGGCATAAAAAAGCTTCTGCACCTGGGGGCGCAGAAGCTTTTGGGAAAAGAGAGGGGTTATTTTAAGTCCCAACGATCTAAGTTCATGACTTTATCCCAAGCTGCGACGAAGTCGGTGAGGAATTTTTCTTTTGCATCGTGGGTGCCATAGACTTCGGCGAGGGCTCGTAGTTCAGAGTTGGAACCAAAGATGAGGTCGACTCGAGTGCCAGTCCACTTTGTTTCACCGCTAGCTCGGTTTTGTCCTTCGAAGCTTTGTTCGTCAGGTGAGGTTTCTTTCCAAGTTGTGCTCATGTCGAGTAGGTTGAGGAAGAAGTCATTGCTCAAAGTTCCGGGCTGGCTGGTGAAGACTCCGTATTGAGAGTGATCCCAGTTGGTATCAAGAACACGCAAGCCGCCAATGAGAACGGTCATTTCTGGGGCGGTGAGGGTGAGTAACTGGGCGCGGTCGATGAGGAGTTCTTCTGCGGACACTGAGTAACGAGTTTTCGCGTAGTTACGGAAGCCGTCGGTCTCAGGTTCGAGGCAGGCTACTGATTCAACATCAGTTTGTTCTTCGGTGGCGTCGGTGCGGCCAGGGGTGAAGGGGACGGTGAGGTCAGAGCCTGCCTTCTTTGCGGCTTCTTCGATGCCAGCGCAACCTCCTAGGACGATGAGGTCGGCGAGAGAGACTTTCTTTCCGCTTTTTTGGGCGCTGTTGAAGTCGGCTTTCACTTGCTCGAGGGCGCTGAGGACGGTTGAGAGTTGAGAGGGGTTGTTGACTTCCCAGAACTTTTGAGGGGCAAGACGGATGCGAGCACCATTGGCGCCTCCCCGTTTGTCGGAACCACGGAAGGTTGAGGCGGAAGCCCAAGCGGTGGTTACGAGTTGGGAGACAGTTAGTTCGGTTGCGAGGATTTTGCCTTTCAAGTCTGCGATGTCGGCCGCGTCGATGAGGTCGTGATCGACTGCGGGAATGGGGTCTTGCCAGATGAGTTCTTCGCTGGGAACTTCTGATCCGATCAAACAAGCTTTTGGACCTAGGTCGCGGTGGGTGAGTTTATACCAAGCGCGGGCGAAGGCATCTGCAAATTGATCGGGGTTTTCGAGGAACCGTTTCGAGATTTTGTTGTAGGTTGGGTCTTCACGCAGGGCGAGGTCGGTGGTGAACATCATGGGCTGGTGAGCTTTCTTGGCATCATAAGCGTCGGGGATGAGGCCGGCTCCGGCATCACCTTTGGGTTTCCATTGTTGAGCGCCAGCAGGGCTTTTGGTGAGTTCCCATTCATAAGCGAAGAGGTTTTCGAAGTAGTTGTTGCTCCACTTGGTGGGAGTGGTGGTCCAAGCGCCTTCGAGTCCGCTGGTGATGGTGTCAGCGCCGTCGCCTGAACCATAGGAGTTCTTCCATCCTAGATTTTGCTCTGCGATGGTTGCTCCGGCAGGTTCAGCTGCTACGTATTGTTCGGGATCGGCTGCTCCGTGCGCTTTTCCGAAAGAGTGTCCGCCTGCGATGAGAGCGACGGTTTCCTCGTCGTTCATGGCCATGCGTCCGAAGGTGTCACGAATGTCGCGACCTGCGGCAAGAGGGTCGGGATTGCCGTTGGGGCCTTCAGGGTTTACGTAGATGAGGCCCATTTGGACTGCTGCTAAAGGGTTGGCGAGTTCGCGATCGCCGGAGTAGCGTTTGTCGCCTAGCCATTCGGCTTCGGGTCCCCAGTAGATGTCTTGTTCGGGTTCCCAGATGTCTTCACGACCTCCTGCAAAGCCGAAGGTTTCGAATCCCATGGATTCGAGGGCGCAATTTCCGGAGAGGACGAGGAGGTCGGCCCAAGAAATTTTACGCCCGTATTTTTGTTTGATGGGCCAGAGGAGAAGACGAGCTTTGTCGAGGTTGGCATTATCGGGCCAGCTGTTGAGGGGAGCAAAGCGTTGTGAGCCTGAGCTACTTCCTCCTCGCCCATCGGCAGTGCGGTAGGTGCCAGCGCTGTGCCAGGCGAGGCGGATGAAGAGGCCGCCGTAGTGGCCGAAGTCTGCGGGCCACCAATCTTGAGAGTCGGTCATGAGGTCGACGAGGTCTTTTTTGACGGCAGCTAAATCGAGAGATTCAAATTCTTTCGCGTAGTCGAAGTCGTCGCCCATGGGGTCGGATAGTTTGGAATGTTGGCGAAGAATGTTGAGGTTGAGGTAGTTGGGCCACCAATCGCGATTGGTAAGTCCATGGGTGGTTGCTCCTTGGCCATGATTGAAGGGGCATTTACCGCCTTCGAGACCATTGCTGTTTTCGATGGTATCAGTTGGATTGCTCATAAATTTATTTCGGCTGCATGGGCCGTGCGGCAAGAGGCTAGGACTCTGTGGGCGATAAGGAAATGAGATTTCTAAAATTTTAGACATAGGATATAACTATGGCAGTTGTTTTGATGAGAGCCTAAAGTTTTGGTTTCCATGGCGGTTTCAATAGTCTTGCTAGGAAGGGGAGGAAGAGGTGAAGTGTCTCAATAATGAAATGTGTAAGTTGCTTCTTTATGGTGGTATTTTCTGTTTTGGGGGTTTCTTCTGTGGGAGGCGAAGATAGAAGGGGAAGGCCCAATATTATCTTGGTGATGAGTGATGATCAGGGGTGGGGTGATGTTGGTTTTAATGGGCATTCTGTTTTGAAGACTCCGCATCTCGATGAAATGGCGTCGAATGGGGTGAAGTTTGATCGCTTTTATGCTGCTGCGCCTCTTTGTTCGCCTACGAGAGGAAGTTGTCTGACGGGACGGTTTCCATTCCGGTACGGTATTTTGGCGGCTCATACTGGTGGGATGAGGACGGGTGAGGTGACGATTGCGGAGGCTTTAAAAAAACAGGGTTACGCGACGGGTTTTTTTGGGAAATGGCATTTGGGCTGGATGCAGCCTGAGGAGTTGAAGACGCGAGGTTTTTATTCGCCACCCTTTCATCATGGCTTTGATTATACCTTTGCTACGACAAGTGCGGTGCCAACTTGGGAACCAACAGTTACTCCGGAGGGTTGGAATAAGTGGGGGCAGGGGGAAGGTACTCCTTGGAAGGGTGGGGATGTTTTCTTTGAAAACGGAAAGGTGGTTCGAGATAATCTTTGGGGTGATACGAGTCGAGTTGTGATGGATCGGGTGATTCCTTTTTTGGAAGAGCATCGTGAGCGACCGTTTTTGGCGACGGTTTGGTTTCATGCTCCCCATGAACCAGTGGTTGCGGGGCCAGAGTATCAAGCGCAATACAAGGAAGTGGGAGGTGCGCTTCGTCAAAACTACTATGGTTGTGTTACTGCGATGGATGAGCAGATTGGTCGGTTACGAGCTAAGTTGAGAGAATTAAAAATTGAAGAAAACACGATTGTTTTTTTCTGTAGTGATAATGGTCCGGCGGATGGACTTGCTCGAAAAGAGATTGCTTCGGCTGGTCCTTTTAAGGGTCATAAGCATAC
>CAZUEC010000268.1:0-3640 GCA_964618865.1 uncultured Roseibacillus sp.
CAAACCTTAAAAAAACTCGATAGACGAATAGACTTTTGAAAAATGGTCTAACAGAGCAGTCTGGAACTTCCCCAAATCCCCCTCCTCAAGCAACTGCATCGTACTATAAGCCGCTCGGCGACGGGCCGGATCAGGCGACTTCATCCAATCCAAAGCCTTACGCAAAACTTCCGTAGGAACCCCTGTTGACTCCTCCGCAACCACAGGCCCAGAAAAACACAGAAGCAAGAAAAGGCAAATTCGACGCATGCTGAACTGTCACAGAATGAGAGGAAAAGTGAAATGAGCGATCTTCCTAACTCACTTACCCATCAAAGCTTCCAAAATTTCACTCTCCAAAACCTCAGCCCCATGCATCACCTCTCCCACCAATTTCCCAGGCAACCTCTGCTCAATCACCCCCCGATTCGTCACCCCCGCGACATCTTGCTCCTCAATGACCTGATTCAAAACCGCCGCCTTCAGCTCACAACCCCTCCCCGCAATCGCCGCCTCAGTGAGGAAAGTATGATTCAAAGCTCCCAGCCGATTCCCAATCACCAACACTACCGGCCATCCCAACTTTTTTGCAAAATCAGAAAATTGATACTCCGCCGTCAAAGGAACTTCCCATCCTCCCACCCCTTCAGCCACCACCACTTCAAACCGTTGCGTCAACTCTTGAGCCGAACAAATCAATTGATCCAAATCAACCTCTCCCCCTTCTAATTCAGAGGCCGGAAAAGGAGCAATCGGAGTCCGGAACCAGATCGGATTCACCTCCTCAAGAGTAAGCCGACCTTCACTCGCATCCTCCAACGCATAAGCATCCTCCCGCTCTCCACAACAAAAAGGCTTCCAACCTACCGCATCGATTCCACGCTCGCGCAACGCCTTCACCAATAACCAAGAAAACCAAGTCTTCCCACATCCGGTATCCGTCCCCGTGATTATAACTCCCCCTTTCATCACTCCCAAAAACTAGTGCACTGTAGGCTTCTCCTTCTCCGGCTTCACCGGTTCCTCATTCCCTTGTAAATCAGGATTCACCGCCGGCCCCAAAATAGCTGGCTCCTCGGGCAACTTGCCCGTACGGCGTTGCTCTTCGACAAGAATCTTGATCAGATACCAAACCACCACCGCCAAAAAAAGCGAAGCAATCTTAGCTGTCAGATCCTGAATCCGAATTGTCCTGTTTTTGCTCATTATTCAAGAAAATCGCCTCCAAACGCTCACGAAAATCATTCTCATTCTTAAAACGTTCCAACTGACCGTCCACCGCAATCGAAATCGTCCCCGTCTCCTCACTCACAACCACAGCCACCGCATCCGTCTCCTCAGTCAGACCAATCGCCGCTCGGTGTCGCAGACCAAGCGACCGATCACTCATATCACGCTGCGTCACGGGAAAGACACAGCCCGCCGACACAATTCGCTCCTCATCCAACACCACCCCCCCATCATGCAAGGCAGACTTTGGGAAAAATAAAGTCATCGCCAACTCCACCGAAAGCTCTCCCCCAATTTCAACCCCCGTCTGTTGAATCTCCTTTAGAGAAATCCCACGCTCCAAAGCAAACAAAGCTCCAAAACGCTTTTTCGAAAGCTGTACCACCGCATCTTCTAACAAAGTAAGAAATTTCCGTTGCCCCGAATCAAAAGATAAAAACCGCGTACTCCCAATCCGAGCCAACGCACTCCGAATCTCAGGCTGAAAAATAATCAGCAACGCAAACGCTAAAATAAAGACCGCTTGTCGTAAAATCCAACTCAAGACCGGAAGCTTCAAGAAAGTCGAAATCAAAATAAAACCGATCAAGACCGCAGACAAACCCACCAAAATCCTCGCTCCTCGGGTCGCTCGAAAAGCCCGGTAAAGCTGATACACCACCAACCACAGCACGAGAATTTCAACCCCGTCCCGCCAATGATTCTGGAATGCGTCCCAATACAACCCAGTCAAACTACCACCAACCACGCAAAGCCGAAAGCGCAATGCCATTCATACTCGAGAAAGACGAAGTCAACTTTCCACTCGTCATCAGGGACCAGCTTTCCAAAACTACCTCATGACCAAATTTGATTCTCTCTCGGCCCAACTTCGCAAAAAACACCTCTACCGCACCGCAGCCTCCACCTTAGGATGGGACCAAGAAACCTACCTCCCCGAAAGTAGCGTCGCCCATCGCGCCGACCAACTCGCCCTACTCTCAGGAAAAGTGCACCAACTCTCAACCAGCGACCAATACCGCCAAGCCCTCGAAGCTGCCGAAGAAGAAGCCCTCCCCGAACAAACCGCCAACCTCCGAGAACTTCGTCATCACTACGACCGAGCAACCCGTATCCCACAAGCTCTCGTCGAAAAAAGCTCTCAATCCTCCTCCCTCGCCAAAAACGCCTGGGCCAAAGCCCGCACTGATGACGACTTTGCCAACTTCGCTCCCCACCTCGAAACCCTCTTAGAAATCGCCCGCGAAAAAGCAGACCGCTGGGGCTACCAAGACGAACCCTACACCGCATTACTCTCCGGTTACGAACGCGGAGCCACTACCCACCAAGTCTCCCAGCTCTTCAACTCCCTAAAAAGCGACCTCTCTCGCATTGCCTCCGAAGCAGTCGCAAGCTCCCAATCGCTCCCCGCCGATAGCCTCCTCGGTCCCGCACCCATCGCCCAACAACAGATTCTCAATCACGAAATCGCAGCATCCATTGGCTTCGACTTCTCCCAAGGCCGCATCGACACCACCACCCACCCCTTCTGCACCACCCTAGGACCAAACGATATCCGCCTCACCACTCGTTACGACGAAAATGACTTTGCCTCCTCCCTCTTCGGAGTTCTCCACGAAGCCGGCCACGGACTCTACGAACAAGGCCTCCCTTCCGAACAAGCCCATCTCCCTTCCGGAGAATCCGTCTCCTTAGGAATCCATGAATCCCAATCCCGTCTCTGGGAAAACCATGTCGGCCGCTCCCGCCCTTTCTGGGAAAAATGGCTTCCTCGCGCCCAAGAACTTTTCCCTCACCTCCAAAAACTCTCCTTCGATCAATTCCACGCCGCCATCAACCGTTCACAATACTCCTTCATCCGCGTCGAAGCCGACGAAGCAACCTACGATCTCCACATCTTACTACGCTTCACCATCGAGCGCCAACTCCTCAACGGCGAACTCAAAGTCACCGACGTCCCTCGCGCTTGGAACGAACTCTTTGAAGAACTCTTTCGCATGACTCCCCCCTCTAACACCGAAGGCTGCCTACAAGACATTCACTGGTCCATGGGTGGACTCGGCTACTTTGCCACCTACTCCCTCGGTAATCTCAATTCCGCCCAACTCTTCACCACCGCCATGCAAGACCCAACCATCTCCACCGCTTTTGCCAAAGCAGACACCACCCCCCTCCTCCACTGGCTCCAAACAGAAATCCACGCCAAAGGCTCCACCCTCATGCCGCAAGAACTGATGAAATCCGCCACCGGCCGACCAACCGAAGGAGCAGACTACCTCGCTCACCTAGCTTCAAAAGACCAATCTTAAAACCTCACCAGCAGTCCATCCGAGAATAAACTCGAACTCTCAAAGACAATTTTTCCAAAATGTTTGTAACCTCAGACCATTTTTCCCTCAGGAAAGAGTGAAGATGAAAAAATGTCTATCCT
>CAZUEC010000269.1:0-3631 GCA_964618865.1 uncultured Roseibacillus sp.
GAAGACGGACAGGACGTTCTTCTCTTCGTTGATAACATTTTCCGATTCTCTCAGGCCGGTTCTGAGGTGTCTGCTCTTCTCGGACGGACTCCTTCTGCGGTAGGTTATCAGCCCACTCTCTCTGAGGAGATGGCGGGACTTCAGGAGCGAATCACTTCTACGAACAAGGGTTCTATTACTTCCATTCAGGCCGTTTACGTTCCTGCGGATGACTTGACTGACCCTGCGCCTGCGAACACGTTTGCTCACTTGGATGCGACGGTTGTTCTTGAGCGTTCTCTTGCAGAGCAGGCTCTCTTCCCTGCGGTTGACCCTCTTGCTTCGACTTCTAAGGCACTTGCTCCTGAGGTTGTTGGTGAAGAGCACTACCGTGTTGCTCGTGGTGTTCAGCAGACTTTGCAACGTTACAAAGACCTTCAGGACATCATTGCCATTCTCGGAATGGATGAGCTTTCTGATGACGATAAGCTCATTGTATTCCGCGCTCGTAAGATTCAGCGTTTCCTCACTCAGCCTTTCCACGTTGCTGAGATTTTCACTAACGTTCCCGGTGTTCTTTGTCCTATCGAAGATACTGTGAAAGGCTTTGCTGAAATTCTCGACGGTCAGCACGACAGCGTTCCAGAAGGTAACTTCTATATGAAGGCTGATATTGCTTCTGTTGAAAAAGCGTAAGCTGTTTTTAATCTTAAGAATTTCATAGCAATGTCTCTCAATCTCGAAATCGTCACTCCTGAGCGGAAAGTGTTTTCCGACACTGTGGAGAATGTCTACTTGCCCGGTGCCGATGGTGAAATGGGGATTCTAACTGGTCACGCTGCGCTGGTATCTGCCATGGAGGCTGGCGAGCTTCGTTATTCAAAAGATGGAAAAATCACTGAGCTCGCAGTGGGCCATGGATTTGCGGAAGTGACTCAGGAGAAAGTGACGATTCTAACAGATGTTGCTTTTGAAGAAGACCAGATTGACGAAAGTGCGGTGGAAGAAGCGATGAAGAGAGCCGAAGAAGCTCTCGAAAACATTGATCCTAAAGAAGCGGAAGAAATGGCTGCTCAACAGAAGGTGATTGCTTCTGCGATGGCTCAGCTTGCACTTAAGAAGAAGCGCAGAGGTTAAAGGGCTTTTGCGGAGCTTTTTTCTCTGATGGGAAGCCTCCTATGGGAGGCTTTTTTGTGGTAAGGAGAGTCGGCGTTACTTCGGTGTGAGTGAGAGGCCGTCTTTACCGATAACGATTTTGCGCTTTTTGTAGAGTGCTCCAGTGGCTCGTTTGAAGGCTTTTTTACTGACTCCAAGAGCTTTGTAGATGTCTTCAGCTGGGCTCTTGTCACTGAGGTGCCAGAAGCCACCACGGTCTTCTAACTCTTGAAGAAGACGTTCTTCTAATTCATCGGCGAGATGTTCTTTGGGAGGATAGAGTGAGAGATCGATTTTGCCATCATCACGAATTTTGGTGATGTAGCCGATGGTTTCTTCGCCGGCATGGAGGCGGCGAAAGACGGTGTCGTGATAGATCATCCCGGTGGTTTCGTGATTGATGATCGCTTTGTAGCCCAATTCAGTTTTGCCATAGAGCAAAAGGTCCACTGCTTCTCCTTCTAGAAAAGCAGGAGGTTCGGGATTGAAAAATTTTGATAGTTTTCGGCTTGCGACAATGCGGTCGGTGCTGGGATCGACATGAACATGAACGACGTAGGAGCGGCCGACTTCGCAGGGTTCTTTTTGTTCGCGGAAAGGGAGGAGGAGGTCTTTGGGCAGTCCCCAATCGAGAAAGGTGCCGACTGGGGTGGATTGCACGGCTTCGAGGTAGCCGAAGTGACCAGGCATTACGATGGGGTTTTGGCGAGTGGCAATTGAGCGGTCTTCGGAGTCGCGGTAGAGGAAGACTTCAATCTTTCCTCCGAGGAGAGTGCCTTTGGGAACTTCTACTTTGGGGAGGAGGACATCTCCGAGGTACTTTCCTGCATCGAGAAAGACTCCCATGGGAGCTTCTCTCATGACTGTCAGTTCTGTTCGTTCGCCGATTATCGCCATGACGAGAGCTTGCCTAGGCCGCTTTGCTTTTCCTATCTCAAAAGAGAGATGCTTCTAGATCTGAAAATTTGAGAGGGAGAAAAAGCGGATGAGAGGGTTTAGCCTGCTTGGCCGCACCATGTCCACATATCGGGGTCGGTTGCGTTTTTAATTTTGCGGGCTAATTTTTCTCCATCAACGCCTTCTTCTAAGACGGCGAACACGGTTGAACCCGAACCGCTCATCATGGCTGCTTGCACGCCTTCGGTGGCGAGGAGTTTGCGTTTGAGGATGGCGAGGAAAAGGTGTTTTTCGTAAACGGGGCGTTCGAGGTCGTTGAGGAGTTTAAGGCCTGCGGCTTCCTGGGGGCCGTAGGGGATATCGGGGTGCTCGCGGGAGAACTTCCAGCGCTTGTAGGCGTGCTCGGTGGAAACGGGGAAGCCAGGCTTGAAGAGGAGGACGTTTTCGTGCCACTCAATGCCGGCGGCTTCGACATCGGTTCCTCGGCCACGACACCAGCAGGCTTCGTCAAAAAAGAAGAAGGGGACATCCGAGCCGAGGTTGGCGCCCATTTTGGAAAGTTTTTCGAATTCGATGGGTTCGTCGTAGAGAGCATTGAGGCCGAGGAGGGTTGCGGCAGCATCACTGGAACCTCCTCCGAGTCCGGCTCCGTGGGGTATCGCTTTTTCCAAGCGAATCTTATAGGCGACTTTGACGTCGGCTTCTTGCTCAAAAGCCCTTACCGCACGGGTGACGAGGTTGGTGCCGTCGGTGGGGACTCCGGGGGCTGTACATTCGAGTTGATAGGAATCAGCGGATTCGAAATGAAGCTGATCGTTCAATCCACGCAGAGGGGTCATGAGGGTTTCCACTTTATGGAATCCATCACGTCGTCTCCCGAAAACACGCAAGGAGAGGTTTAATTTGGCCGGAGCATCAATAAGCACAGCCAAGGAACTGCCAGAAGTAGACCAGAATTCCAATTTTCATTTTCAAAATCTCGCGTTCACCTCTATGGCTGGGGATATGAAGAACTGGACTTATCAGGACGTGATCGTTGCTCCTTCGCTCTTGGCAGCTGATTTTGGGAGAGTAGCAGAAGAAACGAGCCGTGCCATCAATGCGGGAGCTGATTGGCTTCATCTCGACATAATGGACGGTAATTTTGTTGAAAATATCTCCTTTGGCCCAGCTATGGTGGAGACGGTGCACGCGACCAATGATGTCTTTTTGGACGTTCACTTGATGATCAAGCGGCCCGATCATTATTTGGCGCGATTTGTGACGGCAGGGGCGGATATGGTGACGGTTCATGTGGAGGCTGAGGCCGACCATGAGGTGGGGGCGACTTTGGCCGCGATTCAAGAGGCTGGAGTGAAGGTTGGGCTGGCTTTGAATCCTGCGACTTCATTCGCTGCGGTGGAGCCTTATTTGGAGCAAATTGATATGCTGCTCTGCATGACGGTGGTGCCGGGGTTTGGGGGGCAGGCGTTCATGCCTGAGATGATGGCTAAAGTGAAGCAGGCTGCTTCTGTGCGGGCGGAAAGGGGGCTTGCCTTCCACATTGAAGTCGATGGCGGGGTGGATGCAAAAACAGCAGTGCTCTGTCGAGAGGCGGGAG
>CAZUEC010000270.1:0-3629 GCA_964618865.1 uncultured Roseibacillus sp.
GTCGGATGTGAGAATAATTTAAACATTCGAATTTATGGTGAAAAAGGAGGTGCGGAGTGGTCTCAAACGGAGCCGAATACTTTGTTGGTTCATCGTATGGATCGTCCAAGTGAGGTCTGGCGGGCAGGACAGGGTTATCTTGGAGCGGCGGCGACTGCAAATACGCGTACTCCAGCGGGTCATCCCGAGGGATATTTGGAAGCCTTTGGTAATGTTTATCGAAACTTTGCGAATCACATTCGCGCCGTTGAGGATGGGGGGGAGACCGATGAGGTGATGTTGGATTATCCTCGGATCGATGATGGGATACGGGGGATGGCTTTTATCGAGGCGGTGGTTGCTTCGAGCGCTCAAAATGCGGAGTGGACTAAGCTCGACTTGTGATGCAGGTCACTTACTTTCTCGAAATACCTAGTGCTGGCAGTTAGTTAGAGCCTATTCAAGGCCGTTAATTTTTTATGTCAGCCACTAGTATTTCAGACTTGAGTTTCGAAAATCACTATCTCATCTCCCCGCAATGGAAAAAAGCCGAATCCCATGGTGGCAATGGCCAAATCTGCTGAGCTTAGATGCTCCGCTGGTTGCGCTGGCGTGGCTCTGGATGTTTTCACGGCTTTATCACGTCAAGGTTCCTGATCCGGCGGTTTATGGGATTTTAGTGGGAATGGTATGGGTGATTTATGTTTTGGATCGCCTAAGGGATGCTCGTTCTGAAGATTCTGAGCTTCGGGACCGACACCATTTTCATTGGCGGCATCGGAAGGTTTTAATTCCGCTGATCATTCTAGTGAGCATTTCCTGTGTGGTGGGATTTGTTTTCGGGGTTCCGACTGCGATGCTTTGGTATTGGCCTTTTGGCTTTCCGCAGACTCTTTCAGGCTTTGCGGAGGCTATTTTTTCTCATGGCTTCTGTGTGATCGTTTTGGCGGCTTGTTTCTTTGTGGTGGGGCATCAACAGGGGCCGGGGATTGAGTCGGTTCTCTTCAAAAACTCGTTAGCGGCCCTTACTTTTGCTTTCGGAACGGCGATTGGGGCTCACTTCTATACTTATAACGGGGTTGTTAGTATGCTTTTCTCCTTTGAGGCGTTGGGCTTTTCTTTTCTTTGCCTGATGAATTTGAATGCGATCGATCTTTGGGAACGAGAAGAAGAGGCTGGCGAGGATTATCAGTCTCGGGATTTTTTGTTAAGCCTTCCTTTATTGGTGATCGGATTCATTTCTCTATTAGCCGCTACTTTTTGGCATGAGTATCGTAAGCCTTTTTATTATTCGATGTTATTGGCCTCGGCGGCTTTGTTGATGTTAGACCACTTTCGAGTTCGATTTTCAGCTCGGCTTTTACGCGTGTTGGCTGATGTTGCGCTCTTGGTGCCGTTACCAATTTTTTGGTTTTGGTTCAAAAATTGACGAAGAGGAACTCTTTCTTCATATAGAAGGTCATGAGCGAATGGGTTTTGGACTTAAAAGGGGTAAGAAAGACCTATCGAGGAGGAGTGGAGGCTCTTAGGGGGATCGATTTACAGGTGCCACGGGGGAGTATTTTTGGCCTTCTTGGACCTAATGGCGCGGGGAAAAGCACATTGGTGAAAATTCTCACGACTATTATTCGAGCGAGCACTTGTGAGGGGACCTTTTTAGGCGAGCCGGTGGGGCGTAAAGAGGTTTTAAAGAAAGTGGGCTATCTCCCGGAGCATGCTCGTTTCCCAGAGTATCTCACTGCAAAGGAGGTTGTTCACATGGCGGCGGGTTTGTGTGGAATGGAATCGGTGGTGACTAAGTCTCGTTCTGTGGAGCTTTTGGAACGAGTGGGTTTGAAAGAATGGCAAAACAAAAAAGTGGGAAGTTTTTCGAAAGGGATGAAGCAACGAGTGGGTATTGCGCAAGCTCTGATTAATGATCCGGAGGTTGTCTTTCTGGATGAGCCGACTGATGGGGTGGATCCTGCTGGTCGTCGTGATATCCGAATTTTGCTAGAAGAGTTACGAGAAGAAGGGAAAACTGTTTTTGTAAATAGCCATTTGTTAGGAGAGTTGGAGATGGTTTGTGACCGAGTGGCTATTTTGTCAAAAGGTGAAATTAAGTTGGAAGGTTCGCTTAAAGAGTTGACTGGAAAAAATGTGGAGTATCGCATTGCTTGTGGAAAGATGGATTCCAGTTTGAAGGAGTCTTTCTTAGAGAGGGGGCTCCGTTGGGAGGGCGGGGAATGGGTGCTTGCGACTGCGCAGGCGGAGGAGGCGATGCCGGTTTTGGACGAATTACGAGCGGCAGGAGTCGTGATTGAAGGGCTGGTTCGACAAGCGATCAGTTTAGAGGATTTGTTTATGGAAACAGTGGGAGCCGATACTCCGGGAGCGGCCCCGAAATCGAAAGCTCAACCACCGGCATTGAAATGAGAGAGACGCGGACTATTCTTTGGGATTCTTTGAAGCTATTACGAGCACGTAAGTTGTTTTGGATTGTGATGGTGATTTCCCTTTTGGTGGCGTTTCTTTACGCTTCGATTGGTTTTACTGAGGAAGGGATTTCGATTGGGTTTGGGTTGAAGACGTTGCCGAATGGAGACGTGGTCAAGGGTTCAGAGGTTTCGAAGTTTTTCTATCTATTGGTTTTTACCAGTTTTATTGCGAAGCATTGGTTAGGTTTTTTGGCGATTTGTTTGGCTTTAATGACAAGTTGTTCAGTTTTTCCAGAGTTGATGAAAGAGGGGTCTATTGAGACGGTGGTTTCGAAGCCAGTTTCGAGATGGAAAATTTTTATCGTTAAGTATCTCGGGATGCTGGGGTTCATGGCTATTCCGCTCACTTTGTTTTGCCTGGTCGTATTTTTGGCAATGGGGATTCGAGTAGAGGTTTGGAAGCCTCAGATTTTTTATGCGGTTCCTTTGCTTACTTTTGTTTTCAGTATCCTTTATTCTTTTGCCACTTTGGTTGGAGTTTGGACTCGTTCTACTCTCTTTGCTTTGTTGGCGACTTTTCTTCTCTGGGGATGTTGTTTTCTCATTAATGGGGCTGAGAGTTTGATGTATTCGGCGATGATTTTGCCTGCGAAATCAGGGGTTGTGATCGATTATTCTTCGGGTGATGTACTTGAAACAGGGGAAGTGCAGGAGGTTGATTCCTCTTGGTTATCTTTCTATCAGGGTTTTCGTAAGGCGACTTGGATCGTGCCGAAACCTAGAAAATCGACTCTCCTTCTAGAACGATTGCTTGTTTTTGATGATGAGTTAGGTTTCTTGGCTGGAAAGAGTTTGTTGGGTTTATTGACTGAGGTTGAGGAAAAAGGTTTGACGCAGAGGGCGCAGGCTGAAGCGCAAGAGCGAATGAGTTTGGCAGAGATTTTAGTGCCTTCTGCTCTTTTTCAGGTTTTGACTTTGGGGTTAGCAGGCTGGGTTTTCTCTCGCCGAGACTTCTGAGGAAGGCTGAGATAATTTGTTACTGTGTGGTCGTGCCGGGGAGGTAACGGTAGTAAACTTCTAACATCAGGGTGGCAAGGCTGGTGGAATAGACTGGATCGGGGTGGGCTCCGGGGCCGGTGGAGCGAGGCCAGCTACCATCTTCTTTTTGATGAGTGAGAAGTTGGTTTCGAACGAGGCTATTGTAAGAGCGCCATTCGTTACCGGCGTGATTGA
>CAZUEC010000271.1:0-3613 GCA_964618865.1 uncultured Roseibacillus sp.
GCTCAAACTTCGTATCAAGGTCGAAGCTGCTGAGCCTCCCTCTTATGAGGAGTTGTTGAATTTGCAGTCGTTTGGGGTTTTTGCGGAATCTTGGGCGGAGTTGCGAGATGATCTGAATACAGCGGCTGCTATTGGGAAACTTTTCACGGGTCTTAAAACTGCAGAGACACACGAAGATTGGCTGGGTTTTCATGGAGTTTTAGCGGCTTTAGGTTTGGAGCTTTCGGAGTCCAAGGAGGATGTAACTGAGGTTCCAGAAGAGGTGAGTAATCTGGCTGAGGAACGGTGGGCGGCTCGCTGTGCTAAAGATTGGGCAAAGTCAGATCAATTGCGTGATGCTTTGAAGGAGCTCGGCTGGGTGGCGAAAGATGGGCCTGAAGGTTATCGCTTAGAGAAGCTCTAGTGGAGACGATAAAGCGGGAGGATTGATTTTTCACGTTGCTAGGGTCGTTGATTTTGCGGATTCTCACCACATGGAGTCCTTGGAATTGGATATGTTGAGTCGACCACGTCGCAATCGTAAGTCTGAAGGAGTGAGAGCACTGATCCGAGAGACCACTCTTGGGGTGGGTGATTTGGTTTTGCCGCTTTTCTTTCATGAAGATGCTGAGGACGTTGCGATTGAATCTATGCCGGGTTGCATGCGTTGGTCGTTAGAAGGGTTGGTTAAGGAGGCGGGTGAGGCTTTTTCGCTTGGGATTCGGGCAGTTGTTCTTTTCCCTAAAATTGCCGAAAATCTGAAGACTGGAGCTTGTGAGGAGTGCTTTAATGAGGAGGGATTGGTTCCGCGTGCGATTCGGGCTTTAAAGAAGGTCTATCCAGAGTTGGTGGTGATGACTGATGTTGCTCTCGATCCTTATAATGCTGATGGCCACGACGGTTTGGTGAGTGAAGGCCTAGTTTTAAATGATGAGACGGTGGCGGTACTCTGTAAGCAGGCGATCGTTCAGGCTAGGGCGGGGGCAGATATTGTTGCTCCTAGTGATATGATGGACGGTCGGGTTGCCGCGATTCGAGATGCTCTTGATGAGGCGGGGTTTCAAAGGGTGAGTATTTGCAGTTACACCGCAAAGTATGCCTCGGCCTTTTATGGTCCGTTTCGAGGGGCTCTTGATTCGGCTCCTAAGGCTGGAGATAAAAAAAGCTATCAAATGGATCCTGCTAATGCGAGAGAGGCGCTTCGGGAGTTGGAGCTCGATGAGCTTGAAGGAGCAGATATGGTGATGGTGAAACCGGGTGGCCCTTATCTTGATGTTGTGAAAACAGTCAGAGAAAATACGCGTCTTCCGGTGGCGGTTTACCAAGTGAGTGGGGAGTATTTGATGATTGAAGCGGCGTCGGCAGGAGGCTGGCTAGACCGTGAGCTAGTGATTTGGGAGAGTGTTCTTGGTATTAAGCGTGCGGGGGCTGATTTTATTCTTACGTATTTCGCGAAGGACGTTGCTAAGATGTTGATTTCTAATTAGTTATTTTTAAATCAATGCGTTTTTTGATTTCGAGTTCAAACGGTTTTCGTTTGAGTGGATTGAATCGAGGGCATGAATGAAATTGAGAACTTGGGTGATCTTGAGAATTTTTTGTGATGAAGCCTGCTTCTGCTTGAATCCTTCGCAGTTCGCGTTCAAGTTCCCCCACCCACTGCGGGTAATTTTTTAGCTTTATGTCCGGTCAAATTTTTGTTCCTGAAAATGCTCCTTTCTCGCCTGAACAACGGGCTTGGCTCAATGGTTTTTTTGCTCAACAGCTTTCTGGTGGAACTGCTCCTCAAGCGAATGGTCCTGCGGTGCCAGTGACGATTTTGTGGGGTTCTCAAACAGGAAATGCAGAGGGATGCGCTAAGCAAATGGCGAAGGCTCTCAATGGAGGTCGCTTCGAAACTCAGGTTGCTGATTTGGCTAATTATGAGCTTGAAAAGCTGAGTCAGGAAAAAAATCTATTAGTGATTACGAGCACTTATGGAGACGGTGAACCCCCTGATAATGCGACTTGCTTTGTGGAATCTCTCTTGGGTGATTCTGCTCCTAAAATGACTGGAGTGAATTTTTCGGTGCTCGCTTTAGGGGATACTGAGTATCCCGATTTTTGTGAAACAGGGAAAATCATTGATCGTCGTTTTGGAGAATTAGGCGGTAAGCGCATCCATGATCGAATCGATTGTGATGTGGACTACGATGAACCTTTTGATGCTTGGAAAGCAGGAATCATTGAAGTCTTGGGAGCCGGGGCGGCAGTTGCTGAAGCTGCCGAACCTTCTTCGGAAGAGCTTCCTTTTGGGAAGAAGAATCCGTTTCCTTCTCCTGTTCTCAACAATTACGATCTTAATAAAGAGGGTGCTTTCAAATCAACGCATCATATTGAGTTCTCACTTGAAGGTTCTGGCTTAGAATATGAGGCTGGGGATGCTCTTGGAGTTCTTGCTCTTAATCCAGAATCTGCGGTGGATGAGCTTTTGGCTGCTCTTCCTTTCAATACGACTCGAGCAGTCCCGCTGCCGGGAGGAGGAGAAGCTCCGTTGAAGGAGGCTTTGATGAAGAACTACGATATTCGTAGTCTTAATAAAAAATTGGTGACTGCATGGCAGGAGCGGAGTGGTTCGCCGTATTTGCGATCGATAGTCGAAGCTGATGATAAAAAGATTTGGGATGATTTCTTTTGGGGTCGTGAACTGATTGATCTCGTCGTCGATTATCCTGCTGATTTTGGTGATGGGGAAGAGTTCGTGAATGTTCTCAAGAAGCTGCAACCACGACTTTATTCGATTTCATCTAGCCCCAAAGCTCACCCAGGTGAGGTTCATCTCACGGTGGCAGTTGTGACTTATGAATCCCATGGACGCAGTCGAGGAGGAGTTTGTTCCACCTTTTTGGCGGAACGCTGTGAGGGATTGAAGCCAGGAGTTTTTGTTCATAAAAATAAGGCTTTTCGTCCACCCGAGAATGATGATCTTCCGATGATTATGGTCGGACCCGGAACTGGAGTTGCTCCTTTCCGGGCCTTCCTCGAAGAACGAGAGGCTCGGGGAGCAAAAGGTAAGAATTGGCTCTTTTTTGGTAATCCTTATCGATCGACTGACTTTCTCTACGAAGAAGAATTGGCCGCAAAACAGAAGTCTGGCGTGCTCAATAAATGTTCACTCGCTTTTTCTCGGGACCAAAAAGAGAAGCTCTATGTGCAGCATCTTATGTTGCAGGAAGGTGCGGAGCTCTGGAAATGGCTTGAGGAAGGCGGATATTTCTTCGTGTGCGGAGATGCTTCCCGAATGGCTAAGGATGTTGATGCTGCTCTCCATCAAGTCGTGCAAGAGCACGGCGGGATGAGCGAGGAAGCGGCAATCGAGTTCGTGAAACAGCTCAAGAAAGACAAGCGTTACGGGCGTGATGTCTATTAGAATGGTAAGATTCATCACTCAGAGGCTTCCATCGAACACAGGTGAAATTCGGTTCGTCGGCGCAGGGATTGAGATAGAGGTTCATAATCTGATGAGGAGCTGCGCTTGTTGGGGGAGTTGTTGAGGGAGAGCTAGGAGTCGCTTTTTCAAAAACAGGGATGATGTCGTCTTCTCCTAGACCATTTTTCAAAAGTCTATTCGTCTATCGAGTTTTTTTAAGGTTTG
>CAZUEC010000272.1:0-3602 GCA_964618865.1 uncultured Roseibacillus sp.
TCAAGAAATTCTCTCTCGGCGATAAACGAACGAACTTTTGGAAAACGGTCTAGGTAGTGGGAAAAGTGGGCGATTTGTCACGCTGCTGAGTCCGTTGATGAGTCGAAGGTTTCGGTTAACTATCAAGAAAGGTGAGCAACACTCATTTTTCCGAGAGAATTACAAACTTTGGTCTTGTCAGCTCGTTCGGTATTTCTATAGTCCGCGCCCCGCAAGTTGTGAGGAGGGCCTTTCAAGGGTCTGAATTGCTTCACTTTTTTAAATCTATCGGGTAGCTCCGGACAAGTCAGCTGATGCGAGTGAGATTCTCGCACGTTTTCTTGTCGCGTGTTACTGAGGGTTTGAGAGGGTCAAAATGCGGGTTGAACGGGGATTTTATCAATAGTTCCCGCCACTTGAACACTATTAGCTTTTCAAAATAAGCATCCATTATGCCGACTATTAACCAACTTGTGCGCAAAGGACGGAAAAAGATGACCGTCGCTTCCAAGTCGCGTGCTCTGACCAATTGCCCGCAACGTCGAGGAGTTTGTTTGCAGGTATACACCCGCACACCAAAGAAGCCGAACTCCGCCCTTCGTAAGGTGGCCAAGGTTCGTCTCACGAACGGTCACGAAGTCATCGCCTACATCGGTGGGGAAGGGCATAACCTCCAGGAGCACTCTATTGTTCTCGTGCGTGGTGGCCGGGTGAAGGATTTGCCAGGTGTGCGTTACCACATTGTCCGCGGTGCGCTCGATACTCTCGGAGTTGATAAGCGGATGCAGTCTCGCTCCAAGTATGGTGCTAAGAAGCCCAAGAAGTAATTTTTAACCATTTTTGAACCATGGCCCGCAGAACGCGTAAGTATAAGAAGGACCCCGTCCACGATTCCAAGTTCGATAGCCCGCTTGTTGGCAAATTCATCAGTATGGTGATGAAGGAGGGCAAGCGCTCTCTTGCTGAGCGCATTGTCTATGCTGCTATTGATAAAGCCAACGACGGTACTGACACCGTTGATCCTCTCGAGGTTGTCAACCGTGCGATTGAAAACTCTAAGCCTCGGGTTGAGGTGAAAAGCCGCCGCGTAGGGGGTGCCACTTATCAGGTGCCTCTCGAAGTGGATGCTGACCGCTCCGAAGCCCTCGCGATGCGTTGGATTGTTGGTTATGCTCGAGGTCGCAAGGGGACTCCTATGCACCTTGCTCTTGCTAACGAAATCAAGGACGCCGCTAACAATACCGGCAGTTCGGTTCGTAAGCGTGATGATGTGCACAAGATGGCCCAAGCCAACCGTGCCTTCGCTCATTTCCGTTTCTAATTTTTTACTCCTTTCATTCCTGAAGAAGAAAGATTCCATCCTTTGATGTCCGATAATCCCAACAGTCCTGACCGAGCATTCCCGTTGCAGCGCACGCGCAACATCGGGATCACGGCTCATATTGACGCGGGGAAGACGACTTTGACTGAGCGGATTTTATTCTATACGGGAATGATTCACCGTCTTGGCGAGGTTCATGATGGGGCGGCTACCACCGACCACATGGAGCAAGAGCGTGAGCGGGGGATTACCATTCAGTCTGCAGCGGTCACTTGTTCTTGGGAGCAGAAGCCTGAGGAGGGTGTGAGTAAGTTGTTCCAAGCTGAGGAGCAGCGAATCAATATTATTGATACGCCAGGTCACGTAGATTTCACTGCCGAGGTGGAGCGTTCGTTACGAGTGCTCGATGGCGCGATTGTCGTTTTCTGTGGTGTTGCAGGCGTGCAACCGCAGACCGAGACCGTTTGGCGACAAGCGAATAAATACTCTGTCCCGCGAATTATTTTCGTCAATAAGATGGACCGAGTCGGAGCCGATTTTCAGGCCGTTGTGGAGGAAGTCCGCGAGAAGTTGGGAGCGAATGCGCTCCCAATTTTGATCCCGCTCGGAGCAGAGGACTCTCTTCGCGGTCAACTTGATGTCGTGAATCAAAAGGCAGTCATCTACACCGAGGATGATACTTTGGGCTCCACTTATACCGTGCGTGATCTTGAGGGTGATGAGATTGAGTTGGGACAGTTAGCTTATACGGAGTTGTTGGAGGCTGTCGCTGGTGCTGATGACGAATTAGGAGAGAAGTTTTTAATGGAGGAGGATATCACTCCTGCTGATTTGAAAGCCGCTTTGCGCGCCGCCACTATTGCGAATGAGATTATTCCAGTGGCCGGTGGATCTGCCTTCAAAAATAAGGGAGTGCAATATCTCCTCGATGCGGTGACTGATTACTTGCCGAGTCCGCTCGATATTCCTGCTGCAAAGGGAATGCATCCTGATGATGAGAGTCAAGAGGTTCTTGTTGAGACCGATGATGCGGGGAAATTTTGCGCCTTGGCGTTCAAGCTCACCAACGACAAGCATTTCGGTAAATTTGTTTTCTTCCGAGTTTACTCGGGTTCTGTTTCTAAGAGTGATCAGATTTTCAATCCTCGTACCGGCAAGAAAGAGCGGGTAGGTCGTTTGATTCAGATTCAGGCCGATAGCTTTAAGGACATCGATACTTGCTACTCCGGCGACATTGCAGGAATGGTCGGTCTCAAAAATGCCGCTACTGGAGATACTCTTTCCGAGACCTCTTTCAAGGTCGCTCTCGAGCGTCCCGTTTTCCCTGAGCCTGTCATTGGAATGGCAGTTGAGCCTCGCTCGACTTCTGATTCCGAAAAAATGGCGGTCGCTTTAGAGCGTTTGTCAGACGAAGATCCGACTTTTGTTGTTTCCACGAACGAAGACACCGCCCAGACGATCATTTCGGGTATGGGAGAGCTACACCTCGAGGTCATTATCGACCGTCTTTTGCGTGAGTTCAATGTGCAGGCCCGCGTTGGGAAGCCTCAGATTTCCTATCGCGAAACCGTCTCTCAGACTGCTGTTGGTGAGGGCAAGCTCGAGCGTCAAGCTGGAGACACCAGCCAATACGGTCATGTTGTTCTCGAAATCAAATCCAACCAGAAGGGGACTGGAAACAGCTTCGAAAACACGGTTAAGAAGGATGCCATTCCAAGCGAATTCCATGCGGCTATCGAGCGTGGTCTCAAAGAGGCGATGACCACTGGAATCGTTGCCGGTTATCCCGTGGTAGATGTCCACGTCAATGTGAAGGACGGCTCTTTCCATGAAGTTGACTCCAACGAAAACTCTTTCCGCATGGCTGCGATCTTCGCCATTCGTGATGCTTTTGTAAAAGCGAATGCGATTTTACTTGAACCTGTCATGGATGTTGAAGTAAGCACCCCGCCCGATTATCAAGGAGACGTCATGGGTGACCTGAATCGCCGCCGAGCCCAACTCGGTAGCATGGAAACCAAAGGCACGATATGCACTCTTAAGGCGCAAGTTCCTCTCTCTGCGATGTTCGGTTACATGACCGACCTGCGGACTCTTTCTTCCGGCCGGGCCTCATTTACGATGGAGCCCAGCAGCTTTGAACCTGTCCCCGATAAGTTGGTGGACGAATTAACTGGCCGTCGCCCGGCCGCATAACCTGAACGAACGACACAATTTTTCAATAAACTGATGAACCAGAAAATCCGTATCCGACTCCGGGCCTTCGACCATCGCGCGATCGATCGCTCGTCCGACGAAATCG
>CAZUEC010000273.1:0-3594 GCA_964618865.1 uncultured Roseibacillus sp.
TCTATACAGCATGCAAGACGTGCTCGGACTCAGCTAAATCTACAACGTGGCCTTGTAGTCCACATTCCACATTATCAAAGAATAGAGCAGATCTCGACCTACCGTAAGCGACTTGAGCAATCACCCTCCCAAACTCATGACCTACCTTGCTCTTGGCTCTAACTTAGGAGATCGCCTTGCGAATCTACAACGCGCTCGCGATCTCCTTTCTCCCTTTTCTACTAAAACTATAGTTTCCGCTCCTATCTACGAAACAGACCCTCTCGATTGTCCGTCGGGTTCTCCCCCTTTCTTAAATACCGTTCTCGCTCTCGAAACTTCTCTCTCTCCAACCGAACTCCTCCAAAAAACCCAAACTATCGAATCCGAGCTCGGTCGCGAGTCTCTCTCGACTCGAACTCTCAATTCGCCACGCCCCATCGACATTGATCTGATCCTTGTGGGCGACACCGTTCTCGCGACCGCCGAACTCACTCTTCCGCATCCGCGCTTTCACGAACGCCTTTTTGTCCTTCATCCCCTGCGCGATCTCGCTCCAGCACTAATCCCACCGACCCACGCCAACCCCGTCTCTATCCTACTCGAAATCGTAAAAACGAACGAACTCCCCCCTCAAATTTTCCAAGAGAACTGGTAATTTTTGCATTTCCTCAAAACAAGGGCACTCTTGCGCATGGAGCATATCATCCAGGAGCAGTTTCTTCCTATTACTCGCCAAGAAGCTTGGGATTTTTTCTCCCACCCGCTCAATCTCGATAAAATCACTCCCGACGACCTAGGCCTCACGACGACCAGCTGTCCAGATGGCCCGATCTATTCTGGTGCGATCATTATTCACCGCGTTCAGCTCGCCCCTTTGCTCTCTATTCCTTGGGTCACGGAAATCAAGTCCGTTGAAGAGGGCCGAGCATTTGTCGACGAACAACGATTCGGCCCCTATCGCTTCTGGCACCATCGCCATTCATTCGAAGATGCCGAAGGAGGAGTTCTAATTCGCGACGAAGTTCACTGGAAAGCCCCCTTCGAACCATTCAGCGCACCAGTGAAAGCTCTCTTCGTGAAGCCCAAGACGCTCGCTCTCTTTGAGCACCGAAAAAAAATACTCGCCGACTACTTTGCGAAAGGAAACTAACGATTCCGAACTGGAACAGGCTTCAATTCCTTCTGCTGGCGAGCAGCTACCATCAGAAGCCCTATAGGAATCAAAAGAAAACCAAGAGTCAAAGAAATGGTCGGAGCCGCAGTGGCCAAAACAATTTGCGTCTGAGTAAAAGTCAGATGCAAAGGCCTCTCAAGCAGCGGCTCCAAATAAAGTCGATAAACCATCGAAAAAGCCACCAAACCTGCTCCTATTGAGAGCAACCACCCTCCCCGATGACCGGATAGAATCAGTCGGACTCCGACCCAAATCATCAACGCGAGACCTAACAAACCCGCCAAATTTCCAGAATTTAAAAGAGACGATATCATCAATTACTATTCTCACTTTTTAGCTCGCCAATCGGAAGCTTGCGAAATTTAAGAAAAAGACCTGCTCCCAAAGCTAGGAACCCAAAATTATAGTTCAACTTGACCGGACTCATCTCTGGATTCACCACAATCGCAGAAGTTGCCGACAAAGGAGCCAATATCCCGAAAGCGAGAAAAATCAGACACGCAGAACTCAACAAAAGCAAACGAATCACCAAATTCGACCCCGATACAAACAGGAACAGCGCAAATGCGAGACTAATAGACGAAAAAGCAAACACCAAAAAACGCTCGTCAGAACCAAATGCTTCAAGATAATCTGCTAAAATAGGTAACACTACTTATGAATTAATCGGGAACTCCGTCTCTTCACAAATATTTTGAACAACGGATGTTTAAACCATGAATTTCATTCAATAGTAAAGAATACCAAGCATTTCAGTTGCCCTCTGTCCCAGTGAACTCTTGACAGTTTCATCACGGTAAGGCGTCATCCGCGCTCGATGAAAACGCTATCAATCCGCGATGTAAATGCGGCCGGAAAAGAAGTTTTAATGCGAGTGGACTTCAATGTCCCCACCAATGAAGCAGGTCAAATCACCGACGACACCCGGATTCGAGGGGCTCTCCCTTCCATCGAGCATCTCAAAAAATCGGGCGCCAAACTCGTTCTCTGCTCCCACATGGGACGACCCAAAGGCGAACCTAAAAACGAATTTTCTCTCAAAGTCGTCGCCGAACGCTTGAGCGAACTGCTCGGCTCCGAAGTCGCTTTTGCAGATAACTGCATTGGAGAACAAACTGCCTCAACCCGAGCAGCCCTCACCGATGGTTCCATTCTCTTACTCGAGAACACCCGTTTTCATGCTGACGAAACCGTCAATGACTCCGCCTTTGCAAAAGCTCTCGCCGGCCAAGCCGAAATCTTCATCAACGACGCTTTTGGCACCGCCCACCGCGCCCACGCCTCTACCGAAGGAGTCACTCACCACGTCGCCCAAAGCGCCATGGGGTTCCTCATGGAGCGTGAACTCGAATACCTCGTCGGCAAAATTGGCGAACCTGATCGCCCCCTCTTAGTGATCATGGGAGGAGCCAAAGTCAGTGATAAAATTCAAGTCATCACTGCCCTTCTGGAAAAAGCGGACACCATTCTCATAGGAGGAGCCATGGCCTACACCTTCCGCAAAGCACAAGGACACGAAATCGGGAAAAGCCTTGTCGAAGACGACAAAATGGACCTTGCCCTCGACATCATCAAACAAGCAGAAGCCAAAGGAGTAAAATTCCTTCTCCCCGCCGACACTCTCATCACCCAAGAATTCAAAGATGGTGCCGAAACTCAAAATATCCTCCCCTACGACACTGGTGGCAATATCCCCAGTGACTGGGAAGGCATCGATATCGGTTCTCAAGCAATTACCGAATTCAAGCAAGTCGTTGCCGAAGCTAAGACCATTCTCTGGAATGGCCCCATGGGCGTTTTCGAAATCGATAGCTTCGCTACTGGCACCAAAGAACTCGCCGAAGCAGTTGCTGCTAGCGACGCGGTCAGTATTGTCGGCGGTGGCGACTCAGTGACCGCGGCCAATAAGTTTGGCGTGGCTGACCGCATGACCTTCATCTCCACCGGTGGTGGGGCGAGTCTCGAACTCTTGGAAGGAAAAGAACTTCCCGGCGTAGCAGCTCTTACTTGCGCAAACTGACAGGACCTAAAATGGCAAAAAACAGACTCCTCATTTGATTTCTACCTCGTAGACTACTCCTTGTGAGCAGTTTAAACGTCGCCGTTGTCTTAACCCTAATCACAGGTTTTGGAGGCGCGCTTGCTGGTGGCTATACCTTCCGAGCTCCTTGGTGGGCCTTAGCCCTCATGGGAATCGTCGGCCTGATTCTCGGACTCCTTGGAGCCATCATCCAAAATCAAATTCGTCTTCATTTTCTCGAAAAAGATGAAGACGAAACCTCCAAAGGATTCGCCAGTGCATTTCGCTTTGTCACCAAAATGATTCTGCCCTTCCTCGCTGTCATCATTGTGACGACTACAACCGTAGCTGGCTCGGTCATCATCACAAAAACTCTCTGGCCCGAACGCGCAGCGAACCCCCGCGACCTAGGACGCCT
>CAZUEC010000274.1:0-3586 GCA_964618865.1 uncultured Roseibacillus sp.
TCAAGAAATTCTCTCTCGGCGATAAACGAACGAACTTTTGGAAAACGGTCTAGGATGGGGAGAATTGCTAGTGCGTAGGGTGAAAATCCTGCTAAAGATAAGTCGTAAACGGGAGAGAATACGATGCCTGCTAAGAAGAATCAGAATAAGCCTTTGCTTGGAAATAACCTCATCAAAGAGGTGAATCGACGTATTCGGTTGGCTCGTAAACATTGGGATGCTCATAATAATGGGGCCTGTCGACGCGAACGATTGCGGGCTTTGGAGCTCTATGAAACTCTTAGCGAGGAGGAAAAAGAGAAAGTGCCTCAAACCTTACGAGTATGGTTGCGGTATCGGAGTGAAAAGTATTTTGGGGAAGGCCGGAGTGGAAACGGGGCTCATTCAAAGAAGTAAATGAGCAGTCGGTTTGAGGATTATTCGTTTGCTGATGCGGTTTTTAAGTAAGGGGGGTCAGCTTCCTCTTCTTTGGTTTTACGACGGGTGAAGTGCCAGGCTGCTAACAAAGCAGTTAAAGTCAAAAGGACCCAGAGGGGCCACCATTTGTCTTCGCTGGTATTTTGATCAATTGCAGAGGCTGTGAGACGAGTGAGTTCATTTTGAGAATCTGCGTTTCGGAAGTCGGCTTCACGCGTATCGGCGAAGTGGCTTGCAGATTTCAGGAGAGTGAGTTCGCCTTGTTGTACTTCGAAGTAGCCGGGCAAGGCGGGTGCGGAGAGTGTTTCGTTACCGGGTTTTTTCAGGAGAGTTATTTGGCCTTCCGAGTTTGTTTTTTTTAGGATGATTTCTTGTGAAGGTTCTCGGGCGAGATTGATGTTTTGGTGGGTTTCGGTATTGAGAGCTTCGAAGGCGATTTTTTCCTCCCGAAGTTTATTGGTAAAACGATGTAATAGAATAACGGTGGAAGGAAGTTTGAGGGCGTTGGAAAGGGAGAGGTCGAAATTGAAGATGAGGTGCTTCTGTGGTTGAGTTGGGGGTGATTGTTCAGTGGGTGATACTTCTCGCAAGGCGATCAGAGGACGCGAACCTTGCCAAAGTAGGACTTTGTCTGAAGTGGAGAGAGGGAAGGCGATGGTTTCGCGAGTTTGCAACGCTTGCCAGTTGAGGCCTTGGGTGAGGGGGTGAGACTCGGCAATGATGCCTCCGGAAAGAAACTTACGAGAGCGAGCGGTTTCGTTGATAGTGATGATAGAGTGCGTTTCAGGGATGATGGGGAGAAGAGGATCGTATGCTGAGAGGGTGAGATCTGGTTTGATGGTTGGTTTGGATTCGAAGGTTGGGAAAAAAGAGAGAAGCCGTTTTTCGAAATCAGAAAATTTAGCGGGTAAGGATGACTCGGTTACTAAGGTTTTCGGCTTGGGATTAACGATGGGAAGGTCGTTATCGAGAAGAAAGGCGTCGGGAGCGAGTTGGACGGTGAGGTAGTCTGCTCCTTCGGGGAAGGTGCCGGTGAGAGTTGAGATTCCATCAGGAGAAAGAGAGAGTTCCTTTTTTTCAGAACGGGAGCCGTCGGGAAAGAGAACCTGCCAAGATCTGTTCGTGGTTTCGTTCGAATAATTACGTACGGTTGCCTGCCAAGATTTTCCGTTTTCGGAAAAGCTCAACCCCGTGAATCCGAGGTTATTTGTGGGTTTCCCTACGGCAAGTAATTGTGCGTCGAAGGCCAATTCGCTCCGTTCTAAGTTGTCGGTGGCGTAGATCAGTATGCCCTCGCTGCGAATGCGTGAGCGAGCTAGCTGAAGGGCTGCAGTAGGTTCGATGGCTCCAGCAGTTGGGTTCCATTTTTCGAGGATGGAGAGTGCTTCTTTTTGTTCGTTTCCCGCATAGAGAATAGGTTCATCGGGGTTGGAGGGGAGGAGGTAGATTTGAAGTTTGGCAGCAGATCCTTTGAGCTTGGGGAGTTCATTTTCGAGGGTGCTTAAGAGTTGTTTTTTAAAGACCGACATCGAGGCTGATGAGTCCAAGACAATGGCGACTTGCTGAGTGGAAATTTTGCTTTTGTAGCGTGGTTCGACTAAGAGCCAAGTTAGAAGGAGGACGATGAGGAGTTGCAGCCAAAGGGGGATAGAGTTGGTGAGACGGTCAAAGCGGCGTCCTGAAGTTGATTCTCGTTGGGTTTGTTCGAGTAAGAAAAGGGTGGAGATAGGGATGATCTGGGCCTGTCGCTGCAGAAAATGAATGAGCAGCACTGCCGGAAGTCCGAGAAGAGCCAAGAGGCCCCATAGATTGGTTAAAATCACGTGAGAGGAGGAGTCTCCGAATCAAAGAGCAAGAAGTCCAGCGGAGAACCTAGCGAAAGAGAGATTTGCCTGATTGACAGATCGGGGATCGCAGGTGCATTCTCCGCCTTCTTGTAGGGCCTGTAGTTCAATGGATAGAACGACGGTTTCCGGTACCGTAGATCGGGGTTCGATTCCCTGTGGGCCTACCATTCTTAAATGTGAGGGGAATTGTGAGGGGAAGAGGAGTTCCTAGATTTTTACTGGAGGGGGGGAGTTAACGAGAGCAAGGGAATTGTTAACTTGTGAGAGCTTTTTCGAGAGAATCTTGAGAGATGGATTCGGTCTGTTGCAGCATGGTTAAGAAATCAACGACATTACGAGCAGAGACAATTTGATCATTCTGAACCTGAGCGGTATAGCCAAAACAGAAATCGACCTTTCGTTCACTGGCACTATGCGTTCCAGTAACGCGACAAACGCCGGCGACTTTTTCTCCGTTTTCGACTGCTTCTTCGATAGTAACCTGCATATCGGGAATCGCTGCTATTAGATTGTCTCGAAAAGCAGCAAAGCCTGCGGGGTTCTGAGTAGACTCGGGAAGACCTTCAATGGAGCAAGGCTGAGCGAGATGATCGTAAATGAATTGAGTGCTTCGTTTGTTCCAAACGTTCTCGATCCAAGCTTCAAGAAATTGTGTAGGTGTCATTAGGATAGAAATAACCGTTGGGCCTCTGTTTACGATGTTTTTACACTAACAATTTTTTCTAAGAAACATTCGGAACTGACCTAGGACTGAAGTTATGGGCATTGCTTCATTGATAGTGACGTTTAGATCTCCGATGTTGTGTCGGACTCCGACGGCATTAAAATTTACCTCAAAGATGCAATGCGTGTTGTTGTAGACAAAAATTTTGAGGCCGTCTCTCAGGAGCGTTTTTCTGGAAAAGGGGCCTGATAACTCAACCTCGCGGATGAAGAAGAGTGCACTCGCCGGTGAGGAGTGACGATCATCGAAGCCAAGGGTCAGTGGACCTCCTAATCCGTTTGCGGTATCGATGATGGTTTCGAGGCTTGAGGGAGGTAGATCAGGGCTACGCAGCAATTCATAACGAAAGCCATTTCGTGAAGGGACAGTAAAGAAACCTGCTCTAGGAGAAGTAAAAACGATTTCTGCTTCTAGCTTTGGCGCAGCAATAGCAGTGAGGTTCGCGGTGAAAGTCGCTTCGGAAGTATCGGTGAAGTTGGGGACATCACAATAAAGCTGTTCCGATGTGTAAACTGATCTCTTTACCCTTCATGAAACGTTTATTAGAAAATCAGACGTGAGGCGTAGGATTGCGATGGGTATCATCGGCCCCATTTTT
>CAZUEC010000275.1:0-3579 GCA_964618865.1 uncultured Roseibacillus sp.
GCAGAAGTTGAGCGAGACAAACCGGAGCCGTCTTCAATCGCAAAGCGCAATTTTTAAAACTCAAAAAGCATTCCATTCCACCAGAAAGATTGGTGAGTTGGTATTAATCTAATTCCTCCAAGAGCCACCGAGTAAGCGCCTCATGGCTTTTAGAACTATACCGCCAAGCTTTGAGACCAAGCTGCAAACCAGTAGTAATGTTCTCTGGCAAATCGTCGAAGTAAAAAGTCTCTTCCGGCACTAGACGATATTTTTCAAAAGCACATTGATATATCGCCGGATCAGGTTTCACGTATCCCACTTCATGAGAAAATATGCGCCCTTCAAACAAATCAAAAATTTCGGAATATTCGTTTAGAAAATAATCAGCATGCATCTGATTAGTATTACTAAAAAGAATTAACTCAAGGCCTCGAGATTTGAGCTCCCGAAGAGTTTCCCACATCGGAAGATTAGGAGTAAAAATATCACACCACGCAGTTACAAACTTCTCTTTGCTTCCTTCGAACTGAAGTTTTCCACTAGCCCACTCCACAAATTCATCATCCGAAAATTTCCCGATTTCAAAATCATCTTTTTTCTCAAATAAAGACTGAATACGACCTTTTGGATCTGCCAATTCTCGAGGAAGCAACCGCTGAAGGGAAGACTCAAAGTCCAAATCAAGAATTACATTTCCAATATCAACAAGGGCCGCTTTCTTCATGAGTGATCGTTATTTCGTGAGTTTTTCCAGCACAAACTGAGCCGTAATTATCGCTGAATGAGGTCGCGAGTATTTCGACAGATTTCGTTTCCAACGTTTCCACTCCTTACAATCATTGCCAAGGAGCTCTTGCAATTTTGTTCTTAATTTTGCCGGAGTGTCTGCTAAATCCCCTCCCCCAATTGAACGTAACAGCTCAAGATTTCCTTCCTCTTGACCAGGAACAAGATGATGAATCAACATCGGAGTCGAGGCTGCAATACTCTCATGCACAGTCGCTCCACCAGCTTTGCCAATAGCCAAATGATGGTCACAAAGATGAGAAGGAATTTTCCGAGACCACCCCACAATCCTCACCCGACCAGGATACTGAGCTTTGAGCTCTCGAGCGGCACGATAGAGCTTCCTAACATTTCTCCCTAAAATAAGGGTCATCGTCGTTTCTGCGCACTCCAATACAGGTTTACCAACGGATGCAATCTGCGGTTTACGACCCGTAGTAAAATAAAGAACTTTGAATGGTCGAGTAGGTGAACTTGAAGAAAGTGAATGAAGAGCTCGAAAATCGGGCGACACTGGGAAGCCCGTTTCCACTATTTTTTCATTCGGTAAACCTTGCGATACCATTTTCCGCCGAGTCACGGCATCAGTCACAAGCCAGTAATCCGTAGGAGCTTGTAACCAAGCGTTATTAATCTCGATGGAATCCGTCACCACAGTGAAGACCAGCCCCTGCCAAGTTCCTCTCCGACGCAAACGTTCCGTAAAATACGGATACAACGGATATGTCGACACAATCGCATCTGGCTGAAACTCTTTCACCTTTTCTTCCAAAGCTCTTTCTGGCTTTCGCATCACCTGAAAAGTCTCTTTCGTAAAATCACGTCTTTCGGTCATGCGATAAACCCAATCCCAGATTACAGGTGAATACGTAGTCATCGTGCGATAGCCACGCCGCAAGACCTCATTGAGTTCTGGAGCCCCCTCGGCACACGGATCTACAACGAGAACTTCAGCCCGCCCTTCCAAAGCAGACGCTAAGCCCCTCGCCGCACTATTATGCCCCTCGCCATAGCCAGCGGTTACAATTAAAATCCGGGAAGCTCTACTCATTCGTAGAAACTCTTTTGTATCGGGACGCGGGGTTGCCTAACACGAGTTTTTCAGACATTATTTCTCATCGTGGAGGAAAAAGGACAGGGAGGAGAAAAGCAGCCGAAACTTCGGATTGTCGATGAAAACGAGCCAATTACTCGTTTGGACAATAAACCAACTCCGAATCAGCCCCGCGAACGGAAAAAACAAATCCGCCCCTCCAAGGAAGACATCGCCATAAAAAAAAGCCTCGAAGAACAAGAATTCGAGCCCTCTTCTACAGAAACCACCGCGGAAATTGAGACTCTGACTCCGCCCCCCAATCCACTGCGTATTCCACCTCTTGTCTTTGTCTTATTCGGAGGCGCCTTTTTCGTTCTTTTGGGATTTGGAATTTTCATGGCCATGGGCGGTAGAAACCGCGATGGCCGATTTGCATTACAAGAAAAAGCACGAGAAAACATCGAAACCTCGCAACAAGAAATAAGGGTTGCTCAAAATATTGTCCGTTCTCTCGAAGAAGCGATTCAAAAATACACTTCCGCTACCACTATCGAAGAAAAACTACTCTTTGCTCGCCAGCCCAAACGAGTAGAGCCTCTCATGCGAAAATATTACTCCACCCACGAGATGAAACCTCTCTCTGGGTCAGAATTAATCAGCCAATTTGCGTTCCCCCTCAAAACCCGTTCCTTTTCTGTTCTTACCGTGAGTTTTGATGATGGCACGGAAAATATCTATCTAGCAGAAATCAATAATGACCTCTCCATCACTATCGATTGGGAATCTGATGTCTGTTATCAACCCGTTAATATTGCAGAGTATATTCTCAACAAACCAACTGACCCAGTCACACTACGAGTCTATGCTAGGCCGGATAATTTTTATGTTTATGAATTCCATGACGGAGAAAAATACCAATGCCTCAAACTCACCTTTCGTGATAGCGATGACGTTCTCTATGGTTACATTGATCGAGAAAACAAAGCTTCCCAAAAAATCTTCAACAGTTTTTCACAAACCTATAATAAGAAACGTTCAAATTACGAACCACTTTTGATTAATGCTCGATTTTTAGAAAACTCGACCATTCAAAATGGCGTTCTCATCGAAGACATCTTAGCCACTCGTTGGGCTTATATTGACAAATTTGAAAATGAAGAACAACCCTAACTCCTCTCCTCCTAATTTAAAACCTGGCGGCAGCGAAGGTGGAGACACCCTCTTCCTAGCCGGCGGCGGACTGACCCTTTGCGGAGTAGGACTTTATCTCCTTTTAGACTCTGTCAGAGTGGTGAGTGGAGATTACGGTGCAATCTCCGGAATGATGAATCGACGCGGAGGCATGGGCGAAACAACTTCGATGGGCATTATCTTTGTCCCTTTTCTCATTGGAGCAGCCATTCTTTTCTACGATGCCGCCAAGAAGTGGGCTTGGTGGCTTGCTGGTGGCGGACTCGCAATCATCGTCATCGAAATACTTAGCCGCATTCGTTTTCATCTCAATATGAAGACAACCAGCCTCCTTCTTATCTTTTTAATGATTGCTGCTGGAGCAGGATGCCTCGCACGAGCATATCGCACGAGCAAAAACTCATCATCATAAAAGGGAAAGCGATTAAGCACTCTCCCTCTCAGACTTACTTGTATCCAAGCCGGCTCCTCCCCTCTTTCAACAGAAGAATTTCCCGGCGCAAATGGCACTCCATTGAGTAATGCTCCAGTCTGTGAAGACGTGCAGCTTGTCACCATTCCAGCTAGGAAAGCTACTGTAGTTA
>CAZUEC010000276.1:0-3578 GCA_964618865.1 uncultured Roseibacillus sp.
AGAATTAATTCTATCCTTTAGCATTCCGTTCGAGAATGGGGAAGGCCCTGAATTTGCCGTTTTCGAAAATTCGTTTAGCCGTACTTTTCTCGAATTAGCTTTTGTTGAAGTGTCTTCTGATGGAGAGAACTTTTTCCGATTCGAAAATGAATCTTGCTCTCCGTCCACTGCAACTTCAGCGGTATTAGCCAGTGATATTGACGGTTTAGCCGGCAAGTATGCCGCAGGCTTTGGAACCCCCTTCGATCTTCAAGACCTACCTGCTTCTCCTCTACTCGACAAAGAACAAGTTCGTTTCGTACGCCTACTCGATATCGTCAGCGGTGAAGAGACCGACAGTACCGGCGATACCATCTACGATGTCGTCTTTGCTGGAGAAAATGGCGGCTTCGAATGTGATGGCATCGCAGCCTTATCAACTCGGGAATTTGTGATTCCTCTCATCAACTTCCAACCCATGGGACAAGACTTCCTCTTATCCTGGATAAGCCGTGTCGGCGGAAGCTATCGCGTCGAAGCAACTTCTGATCTTTCTTCCGAAAATTGGGAATCTCTCGGAAAAATCACCGCAACCACTACCACAAGCTCATTTCTGATATCAGAAAACGAAGAACGGCTATTTTTACGAATCGTCAGAGAATGATCTTCGATCTCTCCTCATAATCCTGAAAAAACACCCTTTAAAAAGCTAGAACCGAAGACCCTTGCTGACTTTCGAGTTTGAGTCCCTCCCACAATTTGATAGTCCTTGCCCATGGCAGAACGATCGAAACGATTTCAATCCGCAGTCCTTCTCTTCGCGGTTGTACTTCTCATCTTTCTCTTCACCGCAATCGCCCTTTCTTTTTTACCGCAAGACCTTTCCGACCTCGAAGGCCGAAATGAAGATAGCACCGCCACAGCCCCTCAACGCGATATTGAACAGGTTCTAAAAAATGCCGCCGAACAGGGCATTCAGGCCACGCTCACTGAAAAGGAAGTTAATCAGTGGCTAGCCCACCGCCTTTCCGGGACGCAAGAAGGCATGCTTCAGAATACGGTCAGCTATAAAGGCACTTGGGTTCGGATTAAAGATGGTTGGGTAGAATTTATTTTTGAGCGAGAAGCTTTCAACCGCCCTCACACCATCGCGATGTCAGTAGAAATTGAACAACTGATCGAAGAAAATAATCAAATGAGCAGTGACATCACTTGGAAAAATGGCCGCTTAGGACAGATGCCAGTTCCTCAAGGCTATCTCTTATTAGTGATGAGTAGCTACGAAGAATTAGCAACCGCTATGGCCAAGGAGGTTCAATCGCTAAAAAGTATGCTGCGAGGAAAAGCAGTGATCGAATTCGCGGAAGGCAAAGTCACTTTCTCTCCGCGCTCGGCAAATGCCGATGCAACTTTAAAAGGATTTTAACAATCCATCAAAGCGATGAACAAGCTCTTCTCTATTCTTGGCATTTTGCTCCTCGGGCAAATTTCAGAAGCACAAGTTCAAGCAACTAACACGGATCTCTTTCGAGTCATTTCCACTGATGAACGAGTAATTGTTTACGGACGAAATAGCACCACTTGCTCTGCAGTTCTTTCACAAATCACCTCACTGCGAAACGAACTAAATACCATTTTGCAAGATGTCGATGAAGCCTCAGGAATAAAACACTTCCCTCTCAACAATAACCTAATCGTCACTCTATCTGGTGAAGTCAATCAAGCTCCCCCAAAAAACAACTACCTCATTCAACCACGTAAAGTAGAGGGATCCGACCGTTATCGCATCGATCTAAAAATACACCTCGCCAAAGGTCTCAACAGACTCGAACTTCGGAAAAACGCATTGGAATGCCTTTTGATGGACCGCTGCCTGAACGACTCTCTTCGCGAAGAGCAGCCCATTCAAGTTGCCCCTTGGATTCTAGCAGGAGTACAAGAACGAATGGCTTGGCGCAAAGGCGAAGCCGACCGCGGCCTCTACAAGGCACTCTTTAAAAACAAACTATTGATGGACATCGAAGAAATGGTGACCTTGCAAGACCCTGAGAAACTCGATGCCGCTCAACGCACCTCCTTCCGGATCTCCGCTGGAGCCTTTCTCATCTCCATGCTCAATCAAGAAGGAGGAAAGAGCACCTTCCTCGATTACCTTGCGGAAGCACCCTCCCACGAGGGAGAACCCTTACTTCTCTTTCGCACCACTTTCTTCTCCGGAGGACTATCTGACCAGGGCCTTGCTAAATGGTGGGCTCTTCAATTAGCAGATCTTACCCAAGAATTCGTCACTGAGACTCTCTCTCCTCTCGCAACCGAACAAGCTCTCACCGAGATTTTGAAAGGAACTTTAGAAAACGACCAAAGAGAAATTCGCTCTTATCGTTTGATTGCCTATGAAGATATTCTAGCCCTCTCGAAAAAAGAACGAGGCCTTCTTCTTTCACCAATGTTAGAACGAATTGGGCTTCTATCTTTTCGGTGTTTCCCCTCCTATCGATCCCTCCTTTCTGGCTATGCACGCATCACAGAACAACTCGCAGAAGGAGATAAACAGGATGTTGCAGAACTGCTTATCGAGTTAGAAGAAAAGCGCACCATTTTTAAAAAAGTAGGTGAACGCACTCGCGATTATCTAGACTGGTACCAAATCGTAAATGCCACTGAACTGACCGGAGAATTCGCAGATTATCAACGCCTCAAACGAGAGCTCGAAACGAAAAACCCCAGTCACCCAGGACCAATTGGCCGCTACCTCAATTCCGTCCAATCCCTTTACGAACAATAAAAAATAAAATGTGAACTTCCAAAGTTCGCTCCCGAGGAACTACAAAAGGCAAGTATTTTTCGAATCGCAGCCGCTTCAAAAGTACTTTAACATCCTACCATGGAAATCCTTGAACAACTTGGAGTCGCTCTCGGCTTCGCCACCTTGGCTGGGATTAACCTCTACCTCACTACTTTCATCGCAGGACTCGCCATTCGCTTTGACTGGCTCTCACTCGCCAGCAAATACGAACAACTCGAAGTCCTTGCCGACCCTTGGGTCATCGGAGTAGCAGGTACTCTTTTTGTCATTGAATTTTTCGCAGACAAAATTCCTTGGGTCGATTCCACTTGGGATGTCCTGCACACCATTGTCCGCCCCATAGGAGGAACCTTCCTCGCCCTCGCAGCCTTAGGAGAGTTAGACCCATCGCTTTCGGTAATCGCGGGTCTCCTTGCTGGCGGAACGAGTCTCACCACTCACCTCGCAAAAGCAGGCGGACGTCTTTTCGTAAATCTGTCTCCCGAACCCATCTCTAACATCACCGCTAGCTCTGTAGAAGATGGCGTCGTCCTAGGTAGCCTCGGATTCATGGCCTTCGCGCCCGTTCCAGCACTATTCTTTTTTCTTCTGATTATCGTAGCCGCCGTTTTCATGATTTGGAAAACTAGCGGAGTCTTCCACAAAGGCTGGCAACGCATTCGTAGGAGACAAAAAGCACTCAGATAAAGAAAACAAAAACCACATTCTCTCCTGATTTAAGCTTTGCTTCCATTGTGGCCTTATACCAATGAACTAATCTATCTGGTGGAATGGCCGAGGTTGTCTTGGTCAA
>CAZUEC010000277.1:0-3574 GCA_964618865.1 uncultured Roseibacillus sp.
CTCCTCCACCACATTGAGCAACTTCCGTTCATGAGTTTCAGTTGTCGAAGGCGTCACTAAGCGACCTCCTAAATCACGAGCCACAACCCCTCCTCCACCACGTAGCTGAGTCCCCTTGAAAGCACTCGCAATCAGAACCAAAGCTCCCGATCCAAGAGCTGCGAAAATAGCAAACTGAGGCGAAACCTTACCCCCACCAAGTATTCCAATCCCCCAAGACAACAAGCCTATCGAGATAACAACTCCAAGAACACAAAGTAAAAACAAGGCCAGAAGCCCCTTCGTCTTTTTACGTGCTTCGTCCTGTGCTTCAAAAAAATCCATCAGCTAAGAGAAAGACCAAACAGAGCTCAGCTTCATTGAAGCAGAGCATCTGGTCCAAGATTTTCTAGTCAAACTTCACATCCACTCGCTCGCGCTGCTCCGGCTCACTAACCTCAAACAAAACCGCTGGACCAAAATGAAAACTACTCGCAATCAAATTCGTTGGAAAACTCTCGCGCTTAGTATTGTAGCTAGTCACCGCATCATTGTATGCTTGCCGGGAAAAGCCGACCTTATTCTCTGTGCTCGTCAACTCCTCCTGCAGTTGCAACATATTCTGATTCGAACGTAAATCAGGGTAACTCTCACTCAAAGCAAAGAGGCGACCCAAACTCCCTCCCAAACCACCTTCCGCAGCACTCAAGGCCGTCACCGCTTCCGCATTTTCTGGACTAGCGCCCGAACGTGCACTCGCTGCTGCATTACGCGCCTCAATCACCGCTTCCAAAGTTTCGCGCTCGTGCTTCATGAAACCTTTTGCCGTTTCTACCAAATTCGGAATGAGATCATGACGGCGCTTCAGCTGCACATCAATCTGCGCAAAACCATTGCGATAACGATTCCGCGCCCCCACAAGCCCATTGTATTGACTCATCAGCCAAATCCCAAGCACCACCGCCACCACGGCAATCACCACCAAAATACCAATAACAATTGCTTCCATATTGTTAAAATTACCCAAGAGACCTCACTTGGCGATTACAAAGAAGGTCTCTTCGTGCACAGGCTCTCATTTCAAATTTTCGGGCCCAAAACTCTTTGGCAACAATTCAGTGAACATCATCACTTCTCGCAAACCCTCCGGTCCCGCAACCGCAAGCAAAGTCTCCTCAGTCGCAAATTCGCGAATCCGCTGCCGACATCCCCCACAAGGAGTACACAAATCAGCCCCTCCTCCCACCACCGCAATCGCCGTAATCTTCCGGCCTCCACCCACCACCATCGCCGCAATCGCCGCCGTTTCAGCGCAAATTCCATTGGGATAGGCCGCATTCTCCACATTGACCCCCAAGAACATTCTTCCTTCCTCATCCAAAACAGCCGCTCCCACCGAAAAGTGAGAATACGGAGCATAAGCTTTCTCTCGAATAGCAATGGCCTCCTGCACAAGACGCCCCAACTCAGCACGGCCAATTTCGGTTTTCATAACAACGATCTCAATACCCCCAAAAAAGCTCTTCCCCAAGCCAAGAAGCATTGAAAATCCTGCTCGAATTCCTGTTCCTTTTTCGTAGCTTAAGTCATGCGTCTACTTCACCACCTCCTCATTGCCTCATCACTCGGAGTCACCCCCCTCTCGGCCAACGAGCAACCCAACATCCTCTTCCTCTTCTCCGATGACCATGCTTGCGAAGCCATTTCAGCTTATCCTGGAGGCCGACTCGATGAACTTGCCCCCACTCCATCCATCGACCGCATCGCAAATGAAGGCCTTCTTTTTGAAAACAGCTTTTGCGCTAACTCCATCTGCGGCCCCTCTCGAGCCTGCATTTTGACCGGCAAACACTCCCACCTCAACGGCTTCCTCGACAACGGAACTCAATTTGATGGCTATCAACAGACCTTCCCCGTTCTCTTACAAAAAGCCGGCTACCGCACCTCCATGATCGGCAAATGGCACCTCGGAACCAATCCCGTCGGTTTTCATCATTGGGAAGTCCTGCCAGGCCAAGGGAACTACTACAACCCTGACCTCAAGCAAATGGATGGCACCACCAAACGCTATCCCGGCCATTGCAACGATGTCGTCACCGCAATCGCTCTCAACGAAATCGAAAAAGCAAAAAACTCCAAAGAGCCCTTCATGATCATGGCTCAATACAAAGCGCCTCACCGCAATTGGGCTCCTGCCAAACGCCACCTCACTCTTTTCGATGATGTCAATTTCCCAGAACCTGACTCCCTCTTCGACGACTACTCCAATCGGAGCAAAACCCTCCATGACCAAACAATGAGCATCGCAAAGGACATGTATTGGGGGCACGACATGAAATTTCACGGAGAAAACCTCTTTCCCAAGCACTTTGCCAAAGGACTTCCCAACCGAGAATACCAACGCATGACCGAAGAGCAAAAAAAAGCATGGGACGCCGCATACGCGCCGAAAAATGAAAAACTCATCGCTCAAATGAAAGCCGGCGAACTCTCCGACAAAGAAATTCTCCAATGGAAGTACCAACGCTACCTCAAAGACTACCTGCGCTCCATTCGCTCCATGGACGAAGGCATTGGAATTATTCTCGACGAACTCGAAGCCAGCGGCCTCGCCAAAAACACCATCGTCATTTACAGCTCGGATCAAGGATTCTACCTCGGCGATCACGGATGGTACGACAAACGCTGGATGTTTGAAGAATCACTCAAAATGCCCTTCATCATTCGTTGGCCCGAAGTCATCGCACCGGGCAAAACCACAAAAGCACTCATTCAAAATATCGACTATGCACCCACCTTTCTTGACCTCGCAGGTGCCGAGATTCCCTCCGACATGCAAGGGAGATCCCTCCTCCCCATGCTAAAGAAATCTGGCAGCATTCCTAAAAAATGGCGGGACTCAATTTACTATCGTTACTATGGCGAACGCGTACACACCGTCGCTGCTCACGATGGCATTCGCAGCGACCATCACAAACTCATGTTCTTCCCCGACACCGACGAATACAATCTCTTCGATCTCACCAAAGATCCTAAGGAAATGACCTCCGTACACGACAAAGCCGAATACGCTGACACCTTTGCAACCATGAAAGAACAACTCGTGCAAACTCGTGCCAAGTATCGCGCCCACTCCGCAGTTCTCCCCGCCGACCGCTTCAAACAAAAATGGTGGAAAAACCGCCATGAAGCCAAAAACAAACTCGCCGCAAACAACCAATATGACCTCATCTTTATCGGCGACTCCATTACTCAAGGCTGGGAACGAAAAGGAAAAGCGGCCTGGGAAAAATACTATGGTAACCGTAAAGCCCTCAATCTCGGCTTCTCTGGTGACCGCACCGAACACGTACTTTACCGCATCAACCGCGGTAACCTCCGTGGTCGAAGAAACGCCAAAGTCGCCGTCATCATGATCGGAACTAATAACACTGGACATGATAAACAAGACCCCTCCGAAACCGTAGAAGGCATCTCGCGAATTGTCTCCGACGTTCGGGCTCGCTGCCCTCAAACACAAATTCTACTTCTCGGAGTCTTTCCTCGCGGAGAAAAACCCCAGAACCCCTATCGCAAAATGAACATTGAGATCAAC
>CAZUEC010000278.1:0-3539 GCA_964618865.1 uncultured Roseibacillus sp.
GAGTATACATGTCTTTGTCGGCTTCGGTGGTGCCATCATACCAAGTATCTTCTAAGGCTCCTGCTTCGTAGGAAATGTGGAGAAGGTTTCGGTCCATGGAGTAGGGCTTCTTCATGGATGCCTTGACGGGGATGCCGTTTGCCTCTGAGTAGGCGATCATTTCGGCGCGACCGGGGAAGTCTTTACGGAAAGAGTCATCACGCCATGGGGCAATCATCTTGATATCGGGAGCGAGTGCAGCGGTCGAGAGCTCGAAGCGAACTTGGTCGTTTCCTTTTCCAGTAGCTCCGTGGGCGATAGCATCCGCTCCTTCTCTAAGCGCGACCTCAACCATGCCTTTGGAAATACATGGGCGGGCGATAGAGGTGCCCAGCAAATAACGGCCTTCATAAAGGGCGTTAGCGCGGAACATGGGGAAGATGTAATTCTCGGCAAAGTCTTCCTTCAAGTCGCCGATGAAGCATTTGGAGGCTCCGGTGGTCAGAGCTTTTTCTTCTAAACCATCGAGTTCGTCGTCTTGGCCGACATCGGCACAATAGGCGATGATTTCGGCAGAATACTTGTCCTTGAGCCATTTGAGGAGAACGGAGGTGTCAAGACCTCCTGAGTATGCAACTACGATCTTCATGCGTGGAGAGGGGAATAGGGGATATTGCTCCTAGAATCACGCGAAATTTTATTTCAAGAGCTTCTCTCTCGGATGTGAATGTCATTTTATCAGTTTTTGAACTCTGATGTTGTAAGCGATGTCGAGAAATATTGCTTTCACGCAGAGTTGAGAGTTCTTGGGCGAGGATTTTGAGAAGTTCTTTGAGAGGAGATTCTGCTCAAGACTTTCGCAACACCTCTGGCCTCACAATTTGGGTGAGTTTCTGACGATAGTGCAGTCGAGAAGGGTCTGGTTTGTCAAATGATTGATGGACAGCACTGTCGAGATCTACGGAACGCTGATAAGCCCATACAAAGAGGTCTTTGAAGGGTGTCCGAGTGGTCAGGTTCGTGTCCTTGTTGAAAAATACGTCTACATTTTCATGAAGAGGCCCTAGAAATATACCGTGTTCGATTTGACGGCGACGGCATGGGCGATGGCAATAGTGGCTGCGCTTTCAGTAGGGATTTCGAAGGCGGGGTTTGGCGGGGTGGGGGTGATCCAGGTTTATTTGATGGCCGAGTTGTTTGGAAAATCTTCTGTAGGGGTCTTGTTGCCGATGTTGGTGGTGGCGGATTTAATGGTTTTTCCAGCTTACCGTAGGCACGGGAGCTGGCCACCGGTGTGGAAGCTTTTGTGGCCAGCCTTGATTGGGATGGTCGGTGGTTTTTTCCTTCTCGATTGGATGCCGGAGGCTTTCGCGAAGCCGCTCATTGGGGGCATTATTCTGTCGATGGCGGCTTTGCAATTGGTTCGTAAATGGAGGCCGAAAGCGTTCCAGGTCTTTGCGGAATCAAAGGGCTACGGGGCGGGAGCTGGAGTGGTGGCTGGGTTTGCGACGATGGTGGCGAATGCGGCGGGGCCGGTATTTCAGTTGTTTTTGATTTCGCGTCAGATTCCGAAGATGGAGTTGGTCGGAATTGGAGTGCGGTTTTTTTTGTTGGTGAATCTGATCAAGTTGCCATTTACGGGGGGGTTAGGAATGACCACTGCTCATTCTCTTCTTTTTAATCTGAAGTTGGTGCCGATTATCTTTCTCGGAGTCTGGCTTGGCAAATGGCTGTTAGTGCGAGTATCTCAGCTTTGGTTTGAAAGGCTGGTGCTAGGATTCGCCATTTTTGCGGGCTTCAAGCTTTTGGTGTTTTACTAGTGTTCTTTAGAAGCTGGACATTCTGGTATAAAAACAAGCCCATAAAAATGGGGATCAGTAGATACCCTAATTTGAAGCCGATGATTGCAAGTGCGATGGAAGCGAGTATACTAATACCATGAGTAGCGATTCTTCGTTTGGGACCAAGAATTGCGTTGAGGAGTTGACCGCCATCCATGGGAAAGATGGGCATTAGATTGAAGATGGCCCACACAAAGCTGATGCCCGAGAGCATGGTGAGGAAGTATTTCCCCATCGATTCTGCTTCGATATTTTTGTTTATGGCGAGACTAACACCACCGAGGATGAGCTGAATACTTGGACCGGCAGCAGAGATGAGGAAGTCTTGCAGGCGGTTAAAGCGATCTTTGGGATAAGTGGCAAAGCCTCCGAAAGCTTGGAGAACGATTTCTGTTTCGGCGCCTAGTTTTTTGATGGTAAGACCATGTCCGAGTTCGTGAACGAGAATGGAGATAAACCCTGCGAGGACGAAAAGCAGGAGTCGGAATAGGTCTTCAGTGGTTTGAAGCGATCTTGAGCCGATGAGGGCGAGAGTGATCCAAAACCAAGGAAGAATTGTGATTGGAATTCCGAAAAAATTGAAACGGACCATTGCCGTTAGCTTAGGTGAGTCTGTTACGTAATGAACAGCTTACTGGTGAGGGATGACACCCTGTCTATTTCATCAAAAATGGCGTGATGAGTAGAGCTATAGTCATTATTGCAAAAAATATGATTTCGATTTTACTCCCTTTCTTTTGGGGCTGGTTATTGAAATGCATGAGTAAAATTTACATATTTTAAATAATCCGCAAGATTTAAATTTAATATTTTTTAATATTTTTCTCTTAGGCGAGCAATTAACGAATCCGTTTGAGGAGCCAAGCGAGCACTTCGTCCTTGGAGACTCGATGTTGCTCCATGGAATCTCGCTCACGGATGGTCACGGTATCCTTCAATTCTGCTCCTTCTTCACCGAGAGTTTCGAAGTCGATAGTGATGCAGAAGGGAGTTCCGATTTCGTCCTGACGACGATAACGGCGTCCAACTGCTCCGCCATCGTCGTATTGAACGTTCATCCATTGCTGGAGTTCTTGTTGAATTTCTTTGCCGATCCGGACTTGTTCTTCGTTTTTCTTGAGGAGGGGGAAGACTGCGACTTTGACGGGAGCGATTTTGGGAGAAAAGCGCATTACGGTACGAATATCGGTCTTGCCGCCTTCTTTGGTGAGGTCTTCTTCGTCGAAGGCCTCGCAGAGAAGAGCGAGAACCGTGCGGTCGCAACCTGCAGAAGGTTCAACGACATGAGGAATGAACTTTTCTTTAGTCTCGTCGTCTCGGTATTCGAGAGATTTACCGGAAGCATCGTTGTGCTTGGTGAGATCGTAAGAACCACGATAAGCAACTCCTTCGAGTTCCTGAATGCCAAAGGGGAATTCATATTCGATATCGTAGGTTTTTTCAGAGTAGTGGGCCCGCTCGCCGTCAGGGATATCGAGGATGTGGAGTTTCTCGCGAGGAATGCCAACTTCGGCATACCACTGGAGGCGGTTCTCGAGCCATTCGTCGGTTAGGCGTAGACCATCGTCGGGGTGGCAGAAGAACTCGATCTCCATTTGTTCGAATTCGCGACTCCGGAAAATGTAGTTGCGTGGATTGATCTCGTTGCGGAAAGACTTGCCGATTTGCGCGATTCCGAAGGGAAGCTTCACTCGGTTGGAGTCCATCACATTCTTATAC
>CAZUEC010000279.1:0-3525 GCA_964618865.1 uncultured Roseibacillus sp.
GCGAGTTAGAGCCTTTTGCAAATGACCTTGCCGAAATGTTGTTCTTTGATTTTCCTGAGAAATGGCAACAAAGTTGCGTTCAAAAAGAAAACTGGCTTTTCTCAATAAAACAACGTTGCTCCTCCTTTGGTTTGTTAGGAGAAGTCTTTTTGAGTCTCGGGCGATTTTTTTTGCTCAGATGATCGTGTTTTTATGAACGACGACGTTTGAGGCAAAGAGCGCTTGCCAGAAAGCCCAAAAGAGCGATAGAGGGTTCAGGTATCACTTGAACGGAGATTGATTGAAGGCCGATACTAGAACTTACGTCTGGGTCTACATTGATCGCTTCGAGGAGGACCCCGGAACCGGCTGGAACGACTAGGCCTCCGTCAGGGAAGGTGAAATTATCATTGGAATCAATATCAGTCTCTGTAACGGTAATTCCGCCAAATGAAAATCCTTCTCCGGTGCCAAAGTTGCTAAAATCGACCGCAAGGATTATGAGTGGTTCGTTGAAGGCGATGGTGAGGGATTCGTCGAAATCGGCTTCGAATCTGGTAGGGTTTTCACCGACGGAGTCTCCCCCAGGAGAATTGACACCGAATGAAGGGTCAGCTCCATTGACAGTCGTATCATTGGCATCCGCATTTGTGGTTCCCGAGAGAATGCTGAGCGATAGGCCAGAGATTTCGCCTACGCTGACAGTTAAAGGAAGGCTAGCAAGAGTGGTGCTGATGTCTAGTGCAGAACCTGTAGGGCCGCTTGTGGTGAGGTCGATTGTGGTGGCTGCATTGAGGGTGCTACCAATGCCAAAAATCATTGATGTCGCTATTAAAAGACGTGAAGTTGTCTGATAGTTATCTGATCGATTTAGCCAGATTTTCTTCATGTGCTGGATTAAATCTGAAAAGCTCATGCCGGCAAGATTTTTATTCCTGAGGTGAGGGAAAGCGACCTCTGCGAGATGAATGAGAGTTTTCCTTTTGAGTTGGAAGATCTGGGTGGTGGATCTTAGGTCAGTCGATGGACCTAGTTATAGGGGTTGTTTTTGTCGGGTGCTTAGAGGGTTACTTCTCCGGTTTTTATCCACTCGGTTACCATATCAACGCTTGAATATGGTGCTTCGGGATCTTCTTGGTCGGGGTGGTTGTCAATGGCATCGCAGGCGGCCAAGCATTTTAACATCAGGGCTTCTGGGGTCTTGAAACCAGTGAATGTGGGTTTCATCGGAATGTATTGTTGGTCTTGTGACCAATATGTGGCTCCAAAAATACCGTCCTTATCATAGTGGAAGACGAGGTGATTTTCGCAATGGCCATCTGTTAAGTGGCCGAAGCAAGTCAGAGCGAGATCCGCTTGAATCCGTTGTTCATGGGTGGTTGTTGTGTCGACCTGGGATTGTTCCTCCGGTTTCAGATCTCCTGTAATGTTGAGAAAGGGGTGGTCATTGCCCCAGATCCAGCTCAAATAATTGAGGATGCCGAGTCCTTTTAGTTGATCGTAAGCTGCTTCCTTTTTGAGGTTAGCAAGAAGGACCGCTGGTGAAGGAAGCTCGATGAGAACTTCAGATGCTCCACCAAATCCGCGAGGACCAAATATCGAATTGGGGTGTTTGCCGGGGATGGTCAGCCAAATGTCTTTTAATGCGGGGGGGCAAGTGCGCCCACTTTTGGCTTCCAGCGCTGCAATTTCTTCTTCTGTTGCCTGATGGCATTGCTTCTGACTGCCGATGAAGAATTCAGTGATTTCCTGTTCGAGGCTTTTGTTTTCATCGCCATCTTCGACGTGTCTGTTCGCTTGGGGATGCCATTTTGCATCTCGTTTTTTTTGGTCAGCGAAAAGTTGTTTCCGAAGTTCATCTACGTTTTGGTTCTCAGGCATTGTCTGTGGATTTCAACTTAAACTCAGGGGGGTGAACAGTTTTAAAAATTCGTTTTGGGGCAGAAGTTCAATGATGGTCTAAGAGACTAGGGGAACCGTCCAGGGAGGAGGTTATTTTGTCAATTTTTGCCCCGTTGTTTATCGTTCTTTGTGAAAAACCTGCGGGGGCAGCCATTCTTTGACCTTGGAGGAAAGTGAGGTGGTGTTAGTTTATTGGGGATGAAGTTAACTTTTTGTGGAGCGGCGGGAACGACTACGGGATCGCAGCATTTGTTGGAGGTCAATGGGCAACGGATTTTATTGGATTGTGGTTTGTATCAAGGACGGAGGAAGGATGCTCATGAGGTGAATTGTTGTTTTCCGCATTTTGATCCGGCTGAAATTGATTCGGTGGTGTTGTCTCATGCGCACATTGATCATGCGGGGAATTTGCCGAATCTTTCGAAGAAAGGGTTTACTGGAAACATCTTTGCGACGTTTGCGACGCGTGATCTGTGTGCGATTATGCTGCCGGATTCAGCGCGAATTCAAACGAGTGATGCCAAGTGGTTGAATAAACATCGGAAGCGTAAAAATTTACCGTTGGTGGAGCCTCTTTATAATGAGATTGATGCGGAGAAGTGTCTGCGGCAGTTTGTGAATTTGGGATACAATCGCCCGATGTTGATCGCGAATGGGGTGACGCTTACTTTCCTAGATGCGGGTCATATTCTGGGGAGTGCGCAGGTTTTGCTCGAAGTGAAGGATGAGGTGGATGGGAAGACGAAACGCTTTTTGTTCTCAGGTGATGTGGGACGAGGGGATAACGATATTCTTCGTGATCCTGTTCCAGGGCAGGATATCGACTTTATGTTGATGGAGAGTACTTATGGTGGTCGTGAGCATGAGCTGGGTACGGGGGCTGATGATAAGGTGGCGGCGGTGCTTGGGAAGGCGTTGAAACGTGGTGGAAAAGTAATCATTCCTTGTTTTGCGGTGGAGAGGACTCAACAGATTCTTTTTGTTCTTCATCAGCTTTTTGAAGAGAAGAAGATTCCGAAGGTTCCGGTTTATGTGGATAGTCCGCTTGCGACTAATGCGACCGAAATTTTCCGTCTTCATCCAGAGTGTTTTAATGATGAGGTTTATGAGTTTTTGCATTCGAAACGGGATCCCTTTGGTTTTAATGGGCTCACGTTGATTCGTTCAGTGGATAAATCGAAGGCGTTGAATGAGCGTGATGAGCAGTGCATTATTATTTCTGCTTCTGGGATGTGTGAGGCGGGTCGTATTTTACACCATTTGAAAAATGGGGTTGGTAGTCCGCAAAATACGGTTTTCTTCGTAGGGTATTGTGCGGAACAAACCTTGGGTTGGAAGCTGCGAGAGGGCTGGGATAAGGTGAAGATTTTCGGAGATGAATATGCGGTGAAAGCGCAGGTGGATATGGTGGATTCTTTCTCGGGTCACGCTGATCACTCTGAGTTGTTAGATTACTTTGAAGCGACGACAGGGCCAAAGAAAAAGGTGTGGTTGGTTCACGGTGAATCTTCGCGTTCAAATGCTTTGTGTGATGCGTTGCGGGAAATTCATGAGGGTGATGTGGAGGTTGGGGAGCTAGGGAAGACGGTGGAGTTTTAGACCATTTTTCAAAAGTCTATTCGTCTATCGAGTTTTTTTAAGGTT
>CAZUEC010000280.1:0-3521 GCA_964618865.1 uncultured Roseibacillus sp.
TGGTGGAATCCACGGTAAATTGTTAGATGCTCTTAAGGGTTAGTGTTTGTTTTTTCTTTTACTGATTTTTCATTTCTGCTTTGCGCATGGGCATGCTGTCGATGAGAGTAAAAATTTTTTGAAGATCGAGTTGTTCGTCTTGGCGTGCTTTTTCTTCGCCATCTTTGCCAATTAGTGTGAAGAAGGGTTTGCTTTCGTTGTTCAATTTATAGCGAGTGCGAAGGGTCTGTAGTTGGTCTTTAGAAAGTGTCATTTGATTTGTGAATGACTCACTACTTTCAGAGAGGTTGATGATGATGAGGTCTCGCTCGACGATCGCTTTTTGATGTTTGAGGAGTTGCAGGTTAATTTTTGCGATTTCTTGAGGTGGCAGGATGAGGAGAATACGATTTTTCCATCGGAAATCCTGTAGAGGATCTGCGGTGAGGGATAAGAGGGTGAGGAAGCTGAAGATGAGGATCTTGATGGAAGTCAAATTAGTTTTCCATAGACCGCTAAGCAAGTGGGGACTTTTGTTACGGCTGGCCGTGATGGATTCTAAGATGGCGGGGCGGGACTTTGAATGAGGAGGCAGCCTTCTAAAATCGGTTGCAAGACATGAAGGAATGCGTCGGTTTCCAGTTCGAGACGTTCGCCGAATCGGTCTTCGGCTTGGCGGAGGACGAAATCAAGGTCGGCACGCACTAAGGCGTTGGAGCGACCTCGGACTAGTGCGATGAGAATACTATGCTGGCCTTGACGAATGATCGCGACTTGATCTTCGGAGTATTCGATTGTTTTGCGAATGGCGCCTTCATTATCAACAAGGCGTTGGATGAGTTTTTTGATGGTGCCTGCGATTCGTTTTTCGGAAGCATGGCGTGCGGGGTCGTGAGAGGCGAAGGAGACTAGTGAGTAATCTTCTTTGCGAAGTAAAAATGCTTCTTCGACTTGATAGCGACGAGTGGAACGAAAGACGACTTCATCGTAACTTCGACTCGTGATCAGAGCTTTGAGACGCCAACCTAATCGATCAATAGTTCCCGTGGCACGGAATTGAACGGAAGCATCGATCTGTTCGGCGATGGCTCGTCGGACGGTACTCCGCAACATGGGCTCGAGGTATGTGTGAAGACCTTTATCGGGAGCATAGAGAACGCGTTCAAGAGATCCTTCTACGATGGGTTCAAAGGCGCGGCGCAGGTCTTCATCGGTGGCAGGTGGGGTCGCATCATCTTCCATTGCTGAAGAGACGGCCTTGGCAACTGATGAGGGCATGGGATCAGTTGCGACTTTGTTAGCTACTTGAAAAGGGGATGAGATAGGTTCTGGAGGAGTGGGAAGAGAGATATCCAGAGGAGTTTTTTTGTTTTGGGAAGCGAAAGGATCGGGGTTTGCTTCGGCAGGGGGAAATTGTTCGAAGGCGGGGATTGGTCTTCTTCTTGGGGAAGATGGTTGTTGAGGGGGGATCGCAGCGAGAAGATTCCCAAGGGAAGGAAGTGTGGGTGGCTTTTCGAAAGCTTTCAATTCAGGGAAAGGAGTCTGAAACATCATGCTGTTGAGCAGTTAGATTTTCTTAGAGGAGATACCCTTCCGGAGTTTCAAAATTGTTGCTGTCTTCCATGGCGGCGGAAGCGAGGCGCGAGAAGCGACTGCTCAATTCCTTTTTATCAGCTTTGACGTCACGAATGCTTTGAAGATCACGATCCATTTGATTCTTCCATTGCAGAATCTCGTTCTGTAGGTGGTGAAGAATTTCTCGAGTGCGCGCATCAATGAGAGAGGTCATTTCGGCCGCTACTTTTTCCATGCGGGCGCTGACATGATTTTCCAGGGCGTTTTGATCTGGGAGTGCACTTGTGGGGTTTGTTTTTTCGCGAGTTAGTTTTTGAGCGATCTGAGAAATCTGCTGCTGACGAGCGGCTGATTCTTTTTGGATGCGAATCTTTAACTCTTGGGTTTCGCGAATGAGCGCTTGTTGAGAGGAGGCTAATTGTTGGTCGATTTCGGGTTCACGCTTGAAGGAGGTTGTGACCGTGGAGGTGTTTTCGAGATCATTGAGCCGGCGTTCAATGCGGCCCATTTCGCGTCCGACGAGGATTTCGCGGATACGTTCGACTTGTTGAGAAGGGTTGAACTTGATTTCGTGCATGGAAGGGTGTGATAGCAGTCTTCTATTCCCGTGCCTTCATAGGTAGAGGGCGTGAACGAGGGAATCGAAGAGAAAGCTTAGGGTTGCTTTGTGTCATGAATCCATCAAAAAACCGTCCTTCGTTTTTATGAAATATCTTAAACGCTGAAACTTGAGCAGTGATTTCTTTGTGAAATCAAGAAAGCTGATTACGAAGTTTGATAAATTGTTCCGTGGAACGAATGGTATGGAACGAAAGTGAAGGGGAACTGCATGTGAATTGTGGTGAATTTTTTGGCATGAATTGAGATGGAGAGAGGATGTTTTCCTGCTTCTCATTGGGTTGATTCTCCTTTTTCTTTCTTGAGATGAAAGCAGTACGCGAAATTGATTCGCTCAATAGTCTGTTGAGACAAAAAGGACAACTGCGCGGAGCGGTTGTGCAGGGCCTTGATTTATCGAAAGCGGGGGTGCCATGGAGCGAGGTAGATTGTGCGGGAACAGTGTTTTTGGGATGCCAATTTCATGAGGGAGTTGAAGCTGATGATTTGATTCAGAAAGGGGCGTTTCTTTTTCCGGCTTTTTCTGATTTGCCATACGATCCGTATCGACCACGGCTCTATTCGCGAGAAGAGTTGATGGAGGGTTGGTCTGCGGAGAATGATGAGAGCTTAGATCTTAGAATCTATGAACGTTTTGCGGAGCGAGGTCGTAAAAATCCACATGTGATAGAAGCGCTTGCGATGAGGTTGCATGATCATGCTATCGATGATGCTTTGGCAGATCTTTTGGAGGGGCGAGTGGAGAAAGATGGGGTGAAAAGGGTTGTGGGCATTATGGGGGGGCATTCGATGGGGCGTGATGAAGAGGACTATAAGAGGGTGGCTCGAGTTGCTTGGCGATTGGCGCGTGAAGGTTATTTTGTGGCTACTGGAGGAGGGCCTGGGGTGATGGAAGCGGGGAATTTAGGGGCCTATCTAGGAGGTGAGTCGAGGGATGAACTCGAATGGGCTTTAGCTCATCTGGAGATGGCTCCGGGATACAAGGATGTGAATTATGGTCGTTTAGCAATGGATGTCATTGAGCGGTTCCCGACTGGGACTTCGACACTGGCTGTGCCAACTTGGTTTTACGGCCATGAGCCGACTAACTGGTTCGCGCAGCACGTGGCGAAGTATTTTTCGAATAGTCTTCGTGAAGATGGTTTGTTGGCAATTGCTACTCATGGGGTGATTTACGCTCGAGGAAGTGCTGGCACGACGCAGGAAGTCTTTATGGATGCTTGTCAGAATCATTATCAAACTTTTGAGGTGGTGAGTCCGATGGTTTTCATGGGGAGTGATTGGTTTGGAGAACGAACAGGAATCTTTGCGACGGTGCAGAAACAGGCGGGAGAAAAGAAATATGGGGA
>CAZUEC010000281.1:0-3519 GCA_964618865.1 uncultured Roseibacillus sp.
CGACAGCCTCAAAAACGTCAGACAAACCATCTTCATCCTCATCTAATGAACTAAGTTCTATAGACATTCCAACATCACAAGCTGGAATGGAGGCGGCGGTCGGATTTGAACCGACGAATACAGGTTTTGCAAACCCGCGCCTTAGACCACTTGGCCACGCCGCCTTACTTTGTCTCAGCCGCCCATAGGGCGGTCGAGAGCTTTAGGCTCTTCTCCATCAACTGTCAATACTCCCCGCCTTCTATTTCAAATTTCCAATCACTGCATTTCGGAAGCTTCCGCGCTATGAGGAACCTCAGCTAACAAAAACCCGAATGCTGGAAGCTTTCCACTCCCATCGAAGCTCCTCAAACCCTTGACAGAGAGCGTTGCTTCTTTCAAAGGCTCTCAAGACGATGTCTTGGCTTCTTCTCACCATCTGCTCCTCTGCTTTGCTCGGATTGTATGATTTTTTGAAGAAAATTGCCGTACAAGACAACGCAGTCTTTCCTGTTCTCTTCGGTAGTATTGCCACAGGAGGATTAACTTGGCTGCCCTTCATCATCTGGTCCACAGCTCATCCCGAAAGTCTTCCACATGAAAGCCTCCAAGTCACTCATCTCACGGCCAGCCACCACGGACTCCTCTTCTCTAAATCTATCCTCGTCGTCGCTTCTTGGATTTGTGGCTATCTCGGCCTAAAGGAACTACCACTCTCCATCGCCACTCCTATCCGAGCCACCAGTCCAATCTGGACCATCACTTTAGCGCTCCTCATTTTTTCCGAACGTCCCACTCCTCGACAATGGTTAGGAGTCGGTATCATCCTCGTCGCCTTCTTTTTCTTTTCCTTAGCGGGACGAAAAGAAGGAATCCGTTTTCATCGAAGCAAAGCGGTTGGCCTCATCATCGCCGCTACTCTTCTCGGTGCTTGCTCTTCCCTTTTTGACAAATTTCTTCTCCAAACGATTCACCTCACTCCCACCGAAGTACAAGCTTGGTTTTCCCTCTACTCCATCCCAGCCATGCTGCCAGCCCTATGGTGGTGGAAACGCCGTCGTGACCGCACCTCGTTTCAATTCCGATGGTCCATTCCTACCATCGGTCTCACTCTTTTAATTGCAGACTGGCTTTACTTCACTGCCATCACAGATCCAGACGCCCTCATTTCGGTGATCGCTCCCGTCCGTCGTGCAGCAACAGTCGTCTCGTTCACCTTGGGAATTCTTCTTCTCAGAGAACCTTTTCGCGCCTCCAAAGGACTTGCCGTTATGGGAATCTTAGTAGGAGTCTTTCTCTTAGCATAACGAGAACCCCCTTACTTTTTACCAGTCATCTCTAACATCTTATTCTGAAAGCCTTCCATCCCATTTTCAGGACCCGCGCCGAAATTAAAATGCCTCCCATCCTTCCAGCCACCAAGAACCACACGCTCAAACCCTTTCTCTAAGGTGTAAACATGATTCACCAACTCTCCTTTTTGAAACACTCCTCCAACAAAAATAGCTTCGGCCGTAACTTCAGCATCCGGTAACGTAACGATGACGACCTTGCGATCATTCTCCTCCTCAAAAACCTTAAAATCCAATCCTCTAGCAGAGACTTTCTCTCCATCTCGTGCCTGTTGTTCTGCCTCTTTCCAGAGCTTCTTTAAAAAGCTCTTCTTTTTCTTTTCGAGAGTCATTAAAAAATCATCCTGACCCATCGCTTTCACCAAAACCTTATGGCCAAATTGATAATGATGATCACGCGGACTCAGTATTTCGGCTCCACTCGAAACCGCCAAAAGAAAAAAGAGAACGAAGAAGGTTTTCATAATCGTAAGGAATCCAAAGACTATTACAAAACAACCCAGAACACAGTCTCAAACTTATTTTCGAGGAAGCTCTCAAACCAGCAAAACACAACGATATTCAGCACTCCTCGCACTGACCTCTCTCAATCGGCAAATCAATCAGTCCCTACGCAACAGCTACGGACTCATCCAATTGAAAAATTTCACGAGCATCTGCGACATGTCCTTCCACCGCAGCAGCTGCGACCATCACTGGCGACATCAAAATCGTACGTCCAATAGGAGAACCTTGGCGTCCTTTGAAGTTTCGATTACTGGAAGAAGCACAAATCTGATCTCCTACTAATTTGTCAGGATTCATTGCAAGGCACATGGAACAACCTGCTTCTCGCCATTCAAAACCCGCATCAGTAAAAATTTTATCGAGCCCTTCTTCCTTACAAAGAACCGCTGTAATTTGTGAACCTGGAACCGCAATCGCTTGCACACCTTCGGCCACTTTATGTCCTTTCAAATACTTAGCGGCTTCTCGAAAATCGGAAAGACGACCGTTCGTACAAGAACCCATAAAGGCGACATCGATTTTCGTACCCTTGATCGGAGCACCCGAATCAAGCTTCATATAATCAAGAGCCTCAGCCGTCTCCTCGTTCCGTTCAGGCACATTCTCAGAAACAAAAAGAGCATGATCAGGTGAGATTCCCCACGTGACAGTCGGCTCAATATCAGCAGCATCAATAACGACCAGATCGTCATATTGAGCATCGGCATCTGAGGCGAAAGACTTCCAGCGTGCAATCGCTTCATCCCATTCTTCCGCTTTTGGAGAATAGGGCTTTCCCTTGAGAAACTCAAAAGTCTTCTCATCGGGGTTGACATAACCACATCGTGCGCCCCCCTCAATCGCCATATTGCAGACCGTCATCCGCTCTTCCATCGTAAAGTTATCGAAAGTCGTACCCGCGTATTCGTAAGCATAACCAATTCCTCCTTTTGCTCCAAGAAGCTTGATGATGTGCAAGGTCACATCCTTTGCATAAACTCCCGGAGGAAGCTCCCCATTCACCTCAATGCGACGCACCTTCAGAGACTCCATCGCAAGAGTCTGAGTCGCGAGCACATCGCGCACTTGCGTCGTTCCAATTCCAAAAGCAATGGCTCCAAAAGCACCATGAGTCGCAGTATGGGAATCGCCACAAGCAATAGTCGTTCCGGGTTGTGTGATTCCTTGCTCCGGCCCCACGACATGAACAATCCCCTGTTTACCTGACTTCAAATCAAAGTAAGTGACACCAAAATCATCACAATTCGAGCGAATCGCATCAATCATCGCAGCTGCTAAAGGATCAGCTGGTTGGTCCTGATTTTCGGTAGGAACAATATGATCAATAGTCGCAAAAGTGCGTTGGGGAAATTTTACCGGTAGCTTCAGATCTCGCAGCATCCCAAAAGCTTGCGGCGAGGTCACCTCATGAATCAGGTGGGTACCGATGAACAACTGCGTCCGTCCGTCACCCAATTTACCCACCGTGTGAGCATCCCAAACTTTTTGATACAAGGTTTTTGCCATCTTCTTCAAACCGCAATCTGCGGGAGGGAGGAAGGTGAACGAGAGTCGCAAAAAATTCAAGTTTCTCCTCAGCCAAGACCGTTTTTCGATCGAAAAAGCAGACTCCTGGCCCATTTTGAATCGTCTAGACCGTTTTCCAAAAGTTCGTTCGTTTATCGCCGAGAGAGAATTTCTT
>CAZUEC010000282.1:0-3496 GCA_964618865.1 uncultured Roseibacillus sp.
CTTGCAAACCGCTCCTCATCTTACGGCTCTGGCAGTTGGGGAAGATTGGCAATTTGGTAAAAATCGAGGTGGGGATGCCCATTTATTAAAGGCTTTTGGACAAGAGTTTTCCGTGGCGATTGATTCGGTTTCGGCGATCATGGATGGAGGAGAGCGCATTAGCAGTACGCGTATCCGACAAGCCTTGCGAGATGGTAATTTAGCAGCGGCGGAGCAGATGCTGGGACGTCCTTATTCTATTATTGGGCGGGTGATGGAGGGGAAGCAACTCGGGCGAACAATTGGTTTCCCTACTGCTAATCTTTTGCCGGAGGGTGAGCAGTTGCCTCCAGAAGGAGTTTGGGCGGTGGAAGCTCGACTCCCGCAAGGAGATTGGTTGGCGGGGGTTGGAAACTTAGGACGTCGTCCGACTGTGAAAGAGGAGGGGCTTTTGAAGTTAGAGGTGCATTTGTTTGATTGGGAGGAGGACTTTTATGGGCAAAACTTAGAGGTTCGTTTTCGGCATTTTTTAAGAGGGGAAAGAAAATTTGCTGACTTAGACGCTCTCAAGAAGCAAATTGTGCTCGATGCTGATGAGGCCCGTCAGTTTTTTATCTTATGAAGCGGTTGTGGTGCATCTTGGGTAAGTGGCCTTTCTTTACATCTGTTCTGCGACAACAAGTCTTGATGAGGGGGCTTCTGCTAGTGGGAGTTGTTTATCTGGTCTTCTCTTTCTTTGAGATCTCGCTTTGGCGCTGTGGATGGAGAGTGGTGACTGGTTGGCGGTGTCCAGGTTGTGGATTGACGACTGGGTGTAAGGCGTTTTTGCGAGGAAATTTTGAAGAGGCGATGAGATCGAATTGGCTGACGCCGGGGGTGATATTTGGGCTTTTGTTGTCGTCGGTGGTTTTGGCTTTGCCGAAAAGAAGGCAGGAGTTGGTGTTTCGTTGGTTTGAAGGTTTCGAGAAAGGTTCGCGACTTTTATTTTGGGTTTTTCTCGTTGTCTTCCTGCAGTCGATTGCGCGTTGGAAAGGGTGGGCCTGAACATTTGAATCTGATTCAGGAAGGGTTGTTTCCTTTGAGTTTTGGCTTTGTTTTCTCAACGGAGGGGTTTGAGTGTTCACATGATGAAGGGGAGAGAACATTGGCTAATTCTTGGGGCGCTGGGGCTGGCGGTGATTTTGGCTTTGATTTTGCGAGCATTACCAGCTGGAGGATTTGCGGCATTTGTCGTTGAGAGCTGTCGTTTTTTGGGAGAGCTTTTTAAGTTGGCGCTGCAGATGTTAATCGTGCCTTTGATTGTTACTTCTGTGATTGCAGGAATTGCGGGGTTGGGTGGAATGGAAGGTTTTGGTCGTTTGGGAGGCAAGACTTTTGGTTTTTATGCTCTTTCTAGTTTGTTGGCGATTATTGTGGGTCTCGTTTTGGTGAATTTGACGAAACCGGGCCTTGAGGGAGGAGAGCCTAATCAGGTGATTGCGCGAGCTTTTGACGAAAGCCAAGAGGTGGCGGGGGAGATGGAGCGCTCTAAGATTGAGTCTGCACTTGGAAACTCTGATCGAAAGGCGAGTGATTTTCGAGATTTGTTTCGTAAGATGCTTCCTAAAAATATTTTCATGGCCGCGACTGATAACGGTCAACTTTTGGGACTGATCACGTTTTCACTTTTGTTTGGGATCGCTATTACTCGGCTTCCTTCTGCTCAGTCCGCTTTGTTGGTGGATACCTTTCAGGGCCTGAATGAGGTGATGATCATTATTACTAAGTGGGTGATGACGGTTGCTCCAATCGGTATATTTGCACTCATTGTCCCGGTTATTTTTGATACTGGTTTGGAGCTCTTTGCAAAAATGGGACTTTATTTTGGAACGGTGATTGCGTCGTTAGCGATTCATTTTTTTGTGACCTTGCCGCTTTTGCTTTTCTTTTTGGGTAGGGTTGATCCTCGCAAGCATTTTGGAGCGATGAAGACTGCTTTGCTAATGGCGTTTTCGACTTCAAGCTCATCTGCGACCTTGCCAGTGACGATGCGTAATGTGCAAGACAACGCTGGTGTTTCCAAAAGAACGGCTAGTTTTACGCTGCCACTTGGGGCAACGGTCAATATGGACGGAACGGCCCTTTATGAATGTGTGGCGGTGATTTTCGTAGCGCAGGTAATGGGGATTTCTTTGGGGGTTGGAGAGCAGTTTGTGATCGTGGTTTCGGCTTTGTTGACGAGTGTGGGGGTTGCGGGGATTCCTTCGGCCAGCTTGGTGGCGATTCTTTTGATTTTAAAAAGTTCGGGGATTCCAAATGCGGAGGCTGCGGCCTTTGCTCTGCTGGCGGTGGATCGCCCGTTGGATATGTGCCGCACTGCGGTGAATGTATTTGGTGATTCTTGTGCTGCGGTTGTGGTGGCTCGTTCGGAGGGAGAGGAGTTGCCGAAGTTGAGCTAGCGTGTTCGACGAGAGTGGAGGGGGGTGGATACGGAACGAGTTCGAGTTGCGTGAGTGAGAAAAGTTCGGTAAGGCTCGCGCGTGCGATTGTTCGATTCCATGACCCGCGAGGTGCGGGAACTGCAGCCGGTGGACGGAGAAACCTTCCGTTTCTATTGTTGTGGTCCGACGGTCTATGGGCCTGCTCATATTGGGAATTTCCGTACTTTTGTGATGCAGGATGTCCTAAGGCGAGTGCTGGAATTGGGCGGAATGCCCACTTATCATGTGCGTAACATTACGGATGTGGACGATAAAACGATTCGTGATTCGGAGGCCGCGAACGAAACTTTGGAGAAGTTTACTGGAAGGTGGTTAGCTCAATTTCACGACGATTGTAAAAAATTGAATTGTTTGCCTCCTCATTTGGAACCCAGTGCGGTGGCTCATATTCCTCAGCAGGTGGCGATGATCGCGGCTTTAATTGAGAAAGGTCATGCTTACGCCCCGGGGGATGGTTCGGTTTATTTTAAAATTTCATCTTTTGCGAATTACGGGAAGCTTTCGCGGCTTGATACTCGGGAGTTGTCTTTAGGGAAGACTCAGGGTGAGCGAGCGGGAGATTTAGCTGATGAATACGAGAAAGATAGTATTTCTGATTTCGTGCTCTGGAAAGGAAAGCGCGAAGGAGATGGGGATAATTTTTGGGAGAGTCCTTGGGGAGAAGGACGGCCGGGATGGCATTTGGAGTGCTCTGCTATGATTCAGGAGTATCTTGGGGATACCTTTGATTTGCATGGAGGGGGAGAGGATTTAGCTTTTCCTCACCACGAGAATGAGATTGCGCAAAGTCAGTGTGCTTGTGGAGGAGAGTTTGCGAGACATTGGTTTCATGGTTCTCACCTCTTGGTCAATGGTAAGAAAATGTCCAAGAGTGAGGGGACTATTTTCACGATTTCTGATTTAGAGGAGAAAGGGTTCGCGGCTGCTGAAGTCCGTTATGAATTGTTGGCGGCTTACTATCGGAAGCAGGCAAATTTCACCTTAGAATCATTGCATGCCAAAAGAGAAGCTCTGAGTAAGCTGTCGGCTTCTGAGCT
>CAZUEC010000283.1:0-3492 GCA_964618865.1 uncultured Roseibacillus sp.
TCGTCAACTATCAGTAGAATGGGTTGCATCTCGGCTAGTCGAGCTTGGAAGGTGAAATACGATTTGGCAAGGAAGTGTCGGTCCTGCGGAGAGGAAGAGGTTAGTGGAACAATTTTTTCACTAACCATGCTCCGGTAGGTCCTCCGAGGAATGGCGCGAGGACGTAGACCACGAGCCATCCCATGCCATTGGCTTGAAAGGGATGGAGTTTCCAGCCGACAAGGGTTGAGAATACTCGAGGAGCTAGGTCGCGAGCGGGATTAAATCCTGCCATTGAGAGGGGGGCAAAAATGGAGATGAGAATGGTAAGTCCTCCGCCAATGCTGATGGCAATCAACCAGTTGGGAAGGGGCGTGCGGGTGTTTTTTTCGATGAGGGTGAAGACGAGGAATGCGAGAAGAGCGGTGCCGAGAAATTCCGCTAAGAAGGCGATCCCCATTGGAGTGTTAGGGCCATAATATTCTCCAAAAATTTTTGCAGATTGTTCACTTCCTGTCTCACCGCGAATGATTCCTGCACTGAGTTCCATGTTCGAAATACTGGATGCAAAGAGGAGGTAAAGAGCAGAGGCTGCAAGGAAGGCCCCTAAAAATTGACCTGCAAAATAGAGGGGGATTTTGCGTTTTGGAAAATCGTCAACTGTTGCAAAAGCGAGGGTGATTGCAGGATTGAGATGAGCTCCGCTGAGGGGGGCGGTCACAGAAATAGCCAGTGCGACCGCGACGCCCCAGATAGCGGCAATTTGGAAAAGCCATTCGAATGCATGAAAAAGAACCGCACCTGCAACTGAGCCACATCCCAAAAACACTAAAATAAAGGTGCCGATTAATTCACCGAAGAATTGCTTGCTCATCTTACTTGGAGGGACTCCTACACGGATGGTTGTTGGATGTCAGATCTTCTTTTGATGGTTATTTGGGAAGTTTTTATTTTTTGAGTTGTCATTTTGCTTTGAGGAATTGTTCTGAGGTTTGTTTCATTCCTGATTCGGGGCGCTTCTTGTTGCATGTGACAATTTCGTAACCGATATCTGCGGGTGTTTTGGTTTACATGAATTTTTAGTTCAAAAAGTGGAAAAGCTGTTTCTCATCGATGCCATTGCGCCTTTTTTTCAAGGCTATCGGAAGCGGCGGATCAATTGGTCGAAGATTCCATTTGAGCATTTGCGAACGACGGATTCTTTTGCTGATGACCAGTGGAAAGCAATTGAAAAGGAGAGCGAGTATTTTGCACGCCGAGTTTCGAAGATGGGGTACAATGCAGTAACTTTGGATGATCTTGCTCATTTGAGTTTACATCCTTGGTTTGAGTCTGCGGTTTTGGAAAGAAATCGCAGCTTAGGAAAGAGGATGAGGAAGGTGATGCGATGCCATCTTCGGCGTGGGATGGCGGTTTATGTGACTTCAGATGTTATGTGTATTAGCAATGCGATTGAGGATCGGGTTGGTGATTCTAAAGAGGAGTTAGAAGAGTGGTATCGAGAGGCAATTGCGTTGTTTTTTGAAGATTTCCCTGAGGTTTCAGGTTTGGTTTTACGGATCGGTGAAAGTGATGGTCTTGATGTTGAAGATCCTGTCCGCTCACGTTTACATGTTAGAACTGCGGCTGATGCACGGGCCTTGCTCATGTTGTTGTTACCGCTCTTTGAGAAGTTGGGGAAAAAATTGATCCTGCGAACTTGGACTGTTGGGGCTCATCCGATTGGGGATTTGATTTGGCATCGCGATCGGGTGGCTCAAATGACGAGAGCTCTTCGTTCGAATGCTTTGATTCTTTCTTTTAAGCACGGTGATTCCGATTTTTTTCGCTATCTTCCTCTCAGTGAGGTCTTGGCCAATACGGACCATGCCAAGATTATTGAGTTCCAAGGGCGAAGGGAATACGAAGGAGCAGGGGAGTATCCTTCATTCATTGGTTGGGATTGCGAGAAGTTCCGTGATCAATTGAAAGGGGATGAGAATTTGGTGGGCTTCTCCATGTGGTGTCAAACTGGGGGGTGGCATGGTTTTCGACGGAGGCCTTTTGTGAGTAAGAATACCGCGCGAGAGGGAGTCTGGATCGAACTCAATTGTGTGAGCGCGATTGGTATTTTTCGGGATGGAAAAACAGCGGCTGCGGTTATCCAAGATCATGTGGGAGAAGAGCGAGCGGAAGCTGTCTTACAACTTTTGAGGCTTGCCGATTTTGCGATTCGGAAGCTGCTTTATATTCCTGGCTTTGCGAAACAGGAGATGTTCTTTCGGCGTGTTCGTATTCCGCCTTTGCTCCACGTCTACTGGGATTGTCTTTTTTGCACTTCTACCATTCGGAAATTGATGCGTCATTTTGTATCAGACCATGAGGTTGCTCTGCGCGATGCGGAAGAAGTTTTGCCTTTGTTTCAAGAGATGAAGATTTTGGCCAAAAAAGCAGAGTTGCCGGTAGAAGATATTGAGTTCATGCAAGACACCTTCGAGTTGATTGCTTTGGCGAGAAATTATTACTTTCAGCCATGGAGCGAAGAAATCGTGAATGCAATTAAGCAGGCCAAAAAAGATTATAAGAAAAAGTGGCCACGAAGTAAGCGCTCGAGGTATCGAATAAAAACTGATTTTCAACCATTTCGACTTAAGAGGCGGACCTTAGCATTTGCGAGTCAGGTTCTCTTAAGGCAGAATCGTGGTTACCGGTTTTTTGACTATTTAGTGGTCTTAGGGTTGCTTTCTGTTGCTTACCGGGTGTTCGGAAAACGGAGTGAGAAAGCGCTTCCCAAATTCGTTCGGAAATCTGCGATGGGGTTTGAAAGTGTTATGAAGTGACGTATAGTCTTTGGTTGGTAAGTTTGTGACAACTTCTTCACATTAGAGTTGTTCATTGTTTGTTTGTTTTATTGCAGATTTAATATGCTTACTGTTCAGGAAGCGTGGAGATCATGAGAATTGATATTGTAACCGACACTTTCGCTCCAGACGTCAATGGGGTGGCGATGACGATTGGACGGTTAGTCGATGGTCTGCGTAAAAAAGGTCATCTTGTGCATGTGATACGCTCTGGAGATGAAAAGGAAACGGAGGAAGAGGATACGACTTCTGCTCGGTTTCTTCGGATGCCTGGTTACAAAGAGATTCGTATCGGATTGCCGAGACCGGTAAAGTTTCGGAAGCGCTGGTTTCGTAAACGTCCTAATATTGTCTATGTGGCCACGGAGAGTCCGATGGGGCTCTCGGCTTTGCAGGCTGCTCAGAGTTTAGGGATTCCAGCAGTCACTGGTTTTCATACTTGCTTTCATGATTATCTAGAGCAGTACCGTCTGGGGGGCTTGAAGGCTCCGATGTTGGCTTGGCTTAAGAAGATTCATGATTTGGCGGATATGACGCTCACTCCTTCCTGTGATATTGCGAATACCCTGCGGGAGCATTCTTTCAAAAATGTTGAAGTGTTAGGAAGAGGAGTAGATGGGCAACTTTTTAACCCTGCTCACCGAGATGAAGGGTTGCGAGAGGAATGGGGGGC